>JANNMP010000133.1:0-8101 GCA_031398015.1 Burkholderiaceae bacterium | reverse complement strand
GCGCCGCGGGTGGATGAAGCCCGCAACGACCAGCTTTACGAGCTGGAAATCGCGCTCGGCGAGATCGAGAAGAACAAGCAGGTCTACGGCCAGCAGATGCCGCCCTGGCTGGTTGACCGCACGCTGCGCAACATCCTGGTCGATGTGACCGGCAACACCCACCGCAGCGAGTTCTGCATCGACAAGCTGTATTCACCCGACAGTGCCACCGGCCGCCTGGGCCTGCTGGAATTGCGCGCCTTCGAAATGCCGCCGCATGCGCGCATGAGCATCGTGCAACAGTTGCTGTTGCGTGCGCTGGTGGCACGCTTCTGGACCACGCCGTACCGGCATGACCTGGTGCGCTGGGGCACCGAGCTGCATGACCGCTACTTGCTGCCCACCTTCGTCTGGCAAGACTTCGAGCATGTGATGGCCGAGATGGGCGAGGTTGGCCATGCCTTCGAAGCGGCCTGGTTTGCGCCGCACTTCGAGTTCCGCTTCCCCAAGGTGGGCGAGTTGACGGCCGAAGGTGTGCACCTGCAGCTGCGCAGTGCGCTCGAGCCCTGGCATGTGATGGGTGAAGAAGGCGCGTCCGGTGGCAATGTGCGCTATGTCGATTCATCGGTCGAGCGCATCGAGCTGAAGGTGTCGGGCCTGATCAACCCGCGCCATGTCGTCACCTGCAACGGCGTGCCGGTGCCGCTGCAGCCCACCGGGCGCACCGGTGAATTTGTGGCCGGCGTGCGCTACCGCGCCTGGCTGCCGCCCAGCGCGCTGCACCCGTCGATCGGCATCGACGCGCCGCTGACCTTTGACCTGGTCGACACCTGGATGCAGCGCAGCCTGGGCGGCTGCCAGTACCACGTCACCCACCCGGGTGGGCGCAGCTACGACACCTTCCCGGTCAATGCCTTCGAGGCCGAGAGCCGGCGCCTGGCGCGCTTTTTCACCATCGGCCACACGCCCGGCAAGATGGTGGTGGGCCAGCCGCAGCGTGGCCTTGAATTCCCCTTCACGCTGGACCTGCGCACCGCCTGAGCCGCGTCATCAGCAGCCCTGAAGTGCCCGGCAACCACACGCATCCACAGGGGATCGGCCCAGGCCTGAAGCCAGCGTTGTCGGGGCATGATGCCGGCATGCAAAGCAGTCTGCTGGCCGATGACGACCTGCCCGACGCCGCCAGCCTGGTGGCGTCGGTCACCCACCGGGCCACGCCGGGGCATTTTGATGAGTGGCGCGCCGCCGCCGCTGCCGAGCCGCTGGCCGCAGCGGGCCCTCAGGCGCCCGCCGCTGCCACCACGCCAACAACGCCCAGCACCCAGGCGCCAGCGCCGCATTGGCGCCAGTTCTTCAACACCCTGGGCACGGCAGGCTGGGCTGACCTGGCAGCGCGCAGCCAGCGTGTGCAGCACCGGGTGCGTGACGATGGCGCCACCTACAACGTCTATGCCGAAGGTGTCGACACCCCCCGTGCCTGGCCGCTGGAGTTGCTGCCCTTCATCGTGCAGCCGCAGGAATGGGCGGCGATCGAACGTGGTGTCAGCCAGCGTGCGCGCCTGATGGCTGCCACGCTGGCCGACATCTACGGTGCGCAGACCCTGCTGCGTGATGCCTTGCTGCCGGCCAGCCTGGTGTTTGCCCACCCGCACTACCTGCGCCCGGCCTGCGGCCTGTGGTCAGCCCAGCGCACCGGCCTGCACATCGCCGCGTTTGATCTGGCGCGCACGCCGCGTGGTGGCTTCCGGGTGCTGGCGCAGCGGCTGCAGGCGCCGTCGGGCCTGGGTTATTTGCTGGAGAACCGGCTGATCATTGCGCCGCAGTTCCACGACCAGTTCTCTGACCTGCGGGTGCAGCGCCTGGCCGCCACCTTCCGCAGCCTGCTCGACGGCCTGGTGCGCGCCAGCCCGGCCGGTGAGCGCAGCCGCATCGTGCTGCTGACGCCGGGGCCGCTGAACGAAACCTACTTCGAGCATGTGTTCCTGGCCCGCTACTTGGGCGTGGCCCTGGTTGAAGGCAGTGACCTGACGGTGCGTGGCCGCAAGCTGTACCTGAAGACACTGCGTGGGCTGGAGCAGGTGCATGTGCTGCTGCGCCGGGTCGATGATGAGTTTCTCGACCCGCTGGAGTTGCGCCCCGACAGCCAGCTGGGTGTGCCCGGCCTGTTGCAGGCGCTGCGTGCCGGTGAGCTGGTGATGGCCAACGCCCCTGGTGCGGGCGTGCTGGAAAGCCCGGGCCTGGCCGCCTTCTGGCCTGGCGTGGCCGAGCGCCTGCTGGGTGAAGACCTGCTGCTGCCGGCGTCCACCAGTTGGTGGTGTGGCGAGGCTGCGGTGTGGCACAGCCAGCGCGCCAACCTCGACAAGTTCGTCGTTGCGCCCACCTTCCCCGACAGTGGCTTCGGCCCCAGGGTGGCAGCGCTGATGCCCGAGGCCGAGCGCGCTGCGCTGCGCCAGCAGATTGACCGGCAGCCGGCGGCCTACACCCTGCAATCACGTGTGCGGCCGAGTGAAACACCGGTCTGGGGCCCGGGCACGGCCGAGCCCGATGGCCCCGGCGCCCAGGGTGGCCAGTTGCACCCGCGCGCTGCGGTGCTGCGGGTGTTTGCCTTGGCCGACGGCCAGGGCGGCTGGCATGTGCTGCCCGGTGCGTTGACACGGGTGGCCAGCCTGAGCGGCCCGCAAGGCGGCAGCGCGCATGACCCGTGGTTGAGCATGCAGCACGGCAGCGCCAGCGTCGACACCTGGGTGATCGCCAGCGGCGCGGTCGACCGCAGCACGTTGCTGCCCAAGCCGTTGACGGCCGACGAGTTGGGCAGCGTGCACCGGGTGGTCACCAGCCGCGCGGCAGAGAACCTGTACTGGCTGGGCCGCTACACCGAGCGGGCCGAGAACTCGGTGCGCCTGGTGCGCCTGATGCTGGAGACGCTGCGTGACGGCAGTGAGCCGGTGCTGCGCCTGCTCGACCGGCTGGCGCGCTTCCATGGCCTGGTGGGCAGCGGCGTGCCGGGGGTGTTGAAAGCGCCGCGGGTGTTTGAGCGCGCGCTGGTGCACGGCCTGTTGCCACGCAGCGCGGGTGCGCTGGCGGACGGTCCCATCGGCGGCCCCATCGGCGGCCCCACAACCAGCGTGGCGCACAACTTGCGCAGCCTCTGCCAATGCGCCCAGGCCCTGCGTGAGCGGCTGTCGCCCGAGCACTGGAAGCTGATCCACGAGGTGGGCGACCACTTTGAGCAACACCTGGGTGAGGTGCTGGCCATGGCTGAGGGCCGGGCGCCGGTGCCCGATGTGCTGGGCGTGTTGGGCCGCGTCACCACCCACCTGGCGGCCATCACCGGCGCCCAGACCGACCGCATGACCCGCGACGACGGCTGGCGCCTGCTCAGCGTGGGCCGCCAGATCGAGCGGCTGGACATGCTGGCCCATGCGCTGGGCCTGGGCTTCGAGCTGAGGGTGCATGAGGCCGACGACGGCTTTGCGCTGCTGCTGGGGCTGTTCGACAGCGTGATCACCTACCGTGCGCAGTTCCAGGGCCGGCGCGAGGTGCTGCCGCTGCTGCATCTGCTGGCGCTGGACACCGACAACCCGCGCAGCCTGGCCTGGGTGGCGCGAACCATGCGCGACCGCCTGCGCAAGCTGGCCCGGCATGACCCGATCTGGGTCAACCAGGCCACGCGTGACCTGCCGATGCCCGAAGACTGGCTGCTGGCGCGTCTGGCCACGGCCGACGACAAGGGCCGCCACGGCGAGCTGATCGACCTGCTGCGCGGTTGCAGCAGCGCCGCGCGCGGGCTGTCTGACCAGATCAGCCAGCGCCTGTTTGCGCATGTGGAGTCGCGCGACCGCACGGTGTGGCAATGAGGGCCAGGCCATGAGCGAACCGGGCCAGCCAGGCGACTTGCCCAACGACGTGCCCAACGACGCCCCCAGCCAAAGCCAAGGCGCAGCTGCACTGTTGCCTTGGGCCCCGCTGGCCGCATTGGCCCCGCTGGCCCCGCTGACCCCTTTGGCCTCGCTTGCGCCGCTGCCAGCCCAGCGCACAGCGGCCCGCCCGGCGCCAGCCGGCCCACGCCTGCTGCAGGTGACGCACCAGACCCGCTACGACTACGACGCACCGGTGGAAGTGGCCCACCACAGCGCCTGGCTGCGCCCCCGCGACACGGAGGTGCAGCAAGTGCAGCGCTGGGCCTTGCAGATCGAGCCACCGCCCGACATCCAGGTGCAGGAGAGCCAGGACGCCTTTGGCAACTGGCGCCATGGCTTCAGCCATGCGCGGGTGCATGACAGCCTGACGGTGACCAGCCGCTTCCTGGCGCTGCTGGCTGCGCCGCCGCTGCGCGACGCCGCCCACAGCCCGCCTTGGGACGACGCTGCGATGGCGCTGCGCTACCGCGCCGGCCTCACCCAGCCCGAGGCAGTGGAGTTTGTGCTGCCCAGCCAGTTTGCGCCGCATGCACCGGTGCTGGCGGCTTATGCGCAAGACCTGTTCTGGCCCGGCCGGCCGCTGCTGCAGGCAGCGCAAGCGCTGATGGGCCGCGTGCACCAGCGCATGCAGTACAAGCCCAACAGCACCGACGTGGCCACCAATGCGCTGCAGGCGCTGGCGCAGGGGCAGGGCGTGTGCCAGGACTTTGCGCACCTGATGATCGGCGCGCTGCGCAGCCTGGGGCTGGCGGCGCGTTATGTCAGCGGCTACCTGCTGACCCATCCGCCCGAGGGCCAGCCGCGCCTGGTGGGCGCCGATGCCAGCCATGCCTGGGTGGCGGTGTGGTGCCCCCTGCACGGCTGGGTGGCACTGGATCCGACCAACGACGTGCTGGTGGCACAAGACCATGTCACCCTGGCCTGGGGCCGTGACTATGCCGACGTGGCGCCATTGCGCGGTGTGATCCGCGGCGGTGGCACGGCGCCGCCGGCAGTGGGCGTGACGGTGGAGCCGGTCTAGCATGGCCGCGTGCCACCTCGGCTGGCACGAGTCGCTGCTGCAGCCGGCCCAGCTGGTCGAGCCCGACATCCCCAGCCAATGAGACCACCGGCATGCGCCATGCTGCCAACACCAGGCTGATGGCTATCGCAGCGGCAGTGGCTGCAGCAGCAGCTGTGCTGGGCCTGGCGCTGGGCACGCGCTGGTGGCTGCAGCGGCCGCTGCAGCCTGATGCGGTGCTGGCTTACAAGCAAGTGGCTGGGCACACGCTGGTGCTGCATGTCTTCAAGCCACCTGCGGCCACGGCCGCCACGCCAACGCCGGCGCTGCTGCTGTTCCATGGCGGTGCCTGGCAGCAGGGTGATGCGTCGCAGTTCCACCCCCAATGCCGGCACTTCAGCCGCCTGGGGCTGACCTGCATCAGCGCTGTCTACCGCACCGCGCAACGCCACCACAGCACGCCGGCCGATGCACTGCACGACGCCCGCGACGCCATGCGCCACCTGCGCCGCAACGCAGCGGCGCTGGGCATCGACGCGCGGCGCATCGCCGCCGGCGGTGGCTCGGCCGGTGGCCAGCTGGCCGCCGCGCTGGGTGTTGCCGTGCCCCTGCCCGACCCTGTCGCTGACCCGCTGGCGCCCACCCGCCCAGATGCACTGCTGTTGCTCAACCCGATGCTCGACCTGGCACCCGGCAAACCCGACCATGGCCTGGTGGCTGGCATGTGGCGCGACCTGTCGCCCCGCCAGCATGTGGGCCCCAGCATGCCGCCCACCCTGGTGATGACCGGCTCAGCCGACCCCGAGGTGGCGTTGGCCACGGTGCAGGATTTCTGCGCCGCCGCGCAGTCGCATGGTGTGCTGTGCCAGTTGCTGGTGTACGACGGTGCGGGCCACGGCTTTTTCAACCCGGGTGTGGACGGTGGCCGCCACCACCGGCAAACGCTGCAGGACATGGCCGGCTTCCTGACGCGACTGGGTTGGCTGCAGCCCGGCGGACCTTGAGCACACCAGCGCCCAGCCCCTGATCCGGGCGGTGCCGGGCGTGACGGTCCGGGGGCTTTCCCGGGGCGGATGGCCCGCCGTGCCCTGGCAGCATGCGGTCCTTCGCCGCTCACGCGGCACCACCTGCCGCAGGAGACTTGTTTGGCCATCGTGCAACTGCTGATCTCGGGCATCTCGCTGGGCTGCATCTACGCGCTCATCGCACTGGGCTTCGTGCTGATCTACAAAGCCACCGAGACAGTGAACTTTGCCCAGGGTGAGTTGATGATGCTGGGCGCCTTTGCCGGCCTGGTGCTGATGACGGTGTTCGGCTGGTCGTTCTGGCTGGCCGCGCCGCTGGCCGTGGTGCTGATGTTTGCACTCGGCATCGGGCTGGAGCGGGCGGTGATCCGGCCGATCCTGGGCCAGCCGCAGTTCACCGTGGTGATGCTGACCATCGGCGTGGGCTACACCGCGCGTGGCCTGATTTCGATGATCCCCGAGATCGGCACCGAGACCCACACCTTGCCTGTGCCCTATGCCGGCCAGGTGATCAACCTGGGTGGCGCCGTGATCAGCCTGGAGCAGGTGGCGGTGATCGGCATGACGGCGCTGCTGTGCATGGTGCTGTATTTGATGTTCCGCTACAGCAAGCTGGGCATCGCGATGCAGGCGGCCAGCCAGAACCAGCTGGCGGCCTACTACATGGGCATTCCGGTGCGGCGCATCAACGGCCTGGTGTGGGGTTTGTCGGCAGCGGTGGCGGCGATTGCCGGGCTGCTGCTGGCGCCGGTCACCTTTGTGCACGCCAACATGGGCTTCATCGGGCTGAAGGCCTTCCCCGCAGCGGTGGTGGGCGGCTTCGGCAGCCTGCCGGGGGCCATCGTCGGCGGCCTGGTGATCGGCCTGGTCGAGGCCTTTGCCGGCTTCTATTTGCCAGAGGGGTTCAAGGACATCGCCGCTTACGTGGTGGTGCTGATCATGCTGGTGGTCAAGCCGAACGGCTTGTTCGGCGGCGCCATGCGCAAGAAAGTCTGACGGGCCGAACCAGCATGCGTTTCATCTTCAAGACCGACTACGCGCAAGACCTGCAGATCATCAAGCACGGCGGCCAGGCGTTCTGGTATGGCCTGCTGATGCTGGTGCTGCTGGCCGCGCCGTTGTGGGCCGGTGATTACTGGTTGTCGCAGATCAGTTTCGTGTTGATCTACGCGGTGGCCGGCCTGGGGCTGATGGTGCTGTCGGGCTTCACCGGCCTGGCTTCCATCGGCCATGCGGCGTTTCTGGGCGTGGGCGCCTATGTGCAGGCGGTGCTGTCGGCCAAGGGCTGGCCGTTTCCACTCACCATGGCACTGGCTGCGGGCTTGAGCGCTGCTGTGGGCGTGGTGGTGGGCCTGCCGGCGCTGCGTGTCAAAGGCATCTACCTGGCGATTGCCACGCTCAGCTTCGGCTTCATCGTTGAAGAAGTGCTGGCCCGCTGGGAAAGCGTGACCAAGGGCAACGCCGGCATGTCGGTGGTGTCGCCGCAGTTCTTCGGGCTGGAGCTGGGCTCGTCAGAGGCGTTCTTCTACATCGCGCTCGGCGTCACCGTGCTGGTGACGGTGGCCGTGCTCAACCTGTTGCGCAGCGCCACCGGCCGCGCCTTCATCGCCATCCGCGACAGTGAAATTTCGGCCCAGAGCATGGGCATCCATCTGGCCGGCTACAAGACGCTGGCGTTTGCGCTTTCGGCCGCCATCGTGGGCCTGGCAGGTGCGCTGTATGCGCACAAGCTGCGCTTCATCTCGCCTGACCAGTTCGGCATCGTGCAGAGCGTTGACCTGCTGCTGCTGGTGGTGGTGGGCGGCCTGGGCAGCGTGCACGGCGCCTTCCTGGGCGCCATCTTCCTGATCACCATGCCGCAGCTGATTGCGCTGGGCAAAGACTTCTTGCCCCCGGCCATCGGCCAGGCTGCCGGGCTGCAGGCGGTGGTGTATGGCGTGGTGCTGATGGCCTTTGTGCTGTTCGAGCCCATGGGCCTGTACGGCCGCTGGCTGAAGGTGCGCACCTGGCTGCTACTGTTTCCGTTCTACCGCAAAGGCATGTTCAAGCGGCAGAAGTCGTATGCCAAATCAGAGCGGCTGAAATGACCGGTACCGTGTCTGACAACACGAGCCCCTTGCTCAGCGCACGCGACCTGAGCGTGCGCTTTGGCGGCGTGTTGGCCGTCAACAAGGTCA
>JANNMP010000080.1:0-12948 GCA_031398015.1 Burkholderiaceae bacterium | reverse complement strand
GTCTTCTGCGTCGGGCAGTCCGACTTCGCAGCGCCTCAACCACCACTAAACGTCGATTTCCACATCGTCGCCCCGCAGTTCCATCAGCTCGCGCCGCGCGGCGGCCTCACCCTTGCCCATCAGCTTGGTGATCTCGCCCTGGGTGCCCAGCGTGTCGAAGCGGCCCAGGCGCACCTGCAGCAGGCGGCGCGTATCCGGATTGAGCGTGGTTTCCCACAACTGCTCGGCGCTCATCTCGCCCAGGCCCTTGAAGCGGCTGATGCTCCAGGCGCCTTCGCGCACGCCGTCCTTGCGCAGTTTGTCGAGGATCGCGGTGAGTTCGCCTTCGTCGAGCGCATAGACCTTGGAAGCGGGCTTTTTGCCGCGCGCCGGCGCATCGACGCGAAACAAGGGCGGCTTCGCGACATAGACATGCCCGGCATCGATCAATTTCGGAAAGTGCCGGAAGAACAGCGTGAGCAGCAGCACCTGGATGTGCGAGCCGTCGACATCGGCATCACTCAGGATGCAGACCTTGCCGTAGCGCAGGCCGCTGAAATCGGGCGCATCGTTGGGCCCATGCGGGTCGATGCCGATGGCCACCGAGATGTCGTGGATCTCGTTGTTGGCAAACAGCCGGTCACGCTCCACTTCCCAGGCGTTGAGCACCTTGCCACGCAGCGGCAGGATCGCCTGCGTCTCCTTGTCGCGGCCCATCTTGGCTGAGCCGCCGGCTGAGTCACCCTCGACCAGGAACACCTCGTTCAAGGCCAGATCGCGGCTTTCGCAATCGGTGAGTTTGCCCGGCAGCACCGCCACGCCGCTGCCCTTGCGCTTCTCCACTTTCTGGCTGGCGCGCTGGCGGGTCTGGGCCTGGCGGATCACCAGGTCGGCCAGCTTCCTGCCCTGGTCCACATGCTGGTTCAGCCACAGCTCCAACGGTGCGCGGGTGAACTGGCTGACCAGGCGCAGCGCGTCACGGCTGTTCAGCCGTTCTTTGGTCTGGCCCTGGAACTGCGGGTCCAGCACCTTGGCCGACAAGACGAAGCTGGCGCGCGAGAACACATCCTCGGGCATCAGCTTCACGCCCTTGGGCAACAGCGCATGCAGCTCGATGAAGCCCTTGACCGCGCCGAACAGCCCGTCCTTCAAGCCACTTTCATGGGTGCCGCCGGCCACCGTGGGGATCAGGTTGACATAACTCTCACGCAGCACGGGGCCGTCGTCGGTGAAGGCCAGCACCCAGGCCACGCCCTCGCCCACCGCAAAGTTCTCGGTCTCGCTGGCGCTGGCATAGGCCTCACCGTCGATCAACGGCAGCAGCGGCTCGCCCGCCAGGCCCTGGCCCAGGTAGTCGCGCAGGCCACCCTTGTACAGCCAGGTGAGGGTCTCGCCGGTTTTCTCGGTGGTGAGCGTGACGGTGATGCCGGGCATCAGCACCGCCTTGCTGCGCAGCAGGTGAATCAGCTCGGCCCGCGGCAGCTCGGTGGACTCGAAGTACTTGGCATCGGGCCAGGTGCGCACGCTGGTGCCCTGCTTGCGCTCACCCGCCGTGGCCTTGCGCACCAACAGCGGCTCGACCACATCACCGCCCGAGAACGCCATGCTGGCGTTTTGCCCCTCGCGCCACACGCTGACCTGCAGCCGCTTGGCCAGCGCATTGGTCACGCTGACGCCCACGCCGTGCAGGCCGCCCGAGAAGCTGTAAGCGCCGCCCGCGCCCTTGTCGAACTTGCCGCCGGCATGCAGCCGGGTGAACACGATCTCGAGCACCGGCACCTGCTCGTCGGGGTGCAGGCCGAACGGGATGCCGCGGCCGTCGTCATCGACGCTGACCGATCCGTCGCTGTGCAGGGTGACGGCGATGCGCTTGCCCACGTTGGCCAGGGCTTCGTCGGCGGCGTTGTCGATCACCTCCTGGATCACATGCAGCGGGGTCTCGGTGCGGGTGTACATGCCCGGCCGCTGCTTGACCGGCTCCAGCCCCTTGAGCACACGGATCGAGTCTTCGGCGTAACGGCCGGCCGTTGCGCCGGCTTGCTTGGGGGAACCTGGGGGAGACACTGCCATGGCCAAAGATTGTAGGCAGCGCCCTGTGGCGCCCAGGCCCACGGGCGGGCCTGCACAGTCTGCCGGCAAGGGCGCGCACAGGCGGGTGGTTAGCATCGCCACCATGGCCAACCCGAGCGCTGCCAGCATCGCACCTGCCACCTTGTCGATGGCCCAGGTGCTGGTCTGCGGCGCCTTGATCGTCACACTGAGCATGGGCATCCGCCATGGTTTCGGCCTGTGGCTGCAGCCCATCACCACTGACCGAGGCTGGAGCCGCGAGACCTTCGGCTTCGCCATTGCGGTGCAGAACATCGCCTGGGGCCTGGCTGGCCCGCTGGCCGGCATGCTGGCCGACCGTTTTGGCGCCTTCCGCGTGCTGGTGGTGGGCAGCGTGCTTTACGCGCTGGGCCTGGTGGGCATGGCGCTGGCCAGTTCGGGGCTGGGCTTCACCGCCTCAGCCGGCGTGTTGATCGGCACGGCCCAGGCCGGTGTCACCTACGCCGTGGTCTACGGCGTGATCGGCCGCAATGTGGCCGCCGACAAGCGCAGCTGGGCGATGGGCGTGACGGCAGCCGCCGGCTCGTTCGGCCAGTTTCTGATGGTGCCGGTGGAGAGCTGGCTGATCACCACGTTTGGCTGGCAGACCGCGCTGCTGGTGCTGGGCGGCCTGGCGCTGCTGATCATGCCGTTTGCCCTCGGCCTGCGCGAGCCAGCGCTGGCCGCAGCCACAGGCTTGCAGCAAAGCGTGGGCGCGGCGGTGCGCGAGGCCTTTGCCTACCGCAGCTTCCAGTGGTTGATGGCGGGCTACTTCGTCTGCGGTTTCCAGGTGGTGTTCATCGGCGTGCACATGCCCAGCTATTTGAAAGACCATGGCCTGGCGCCTGGCGTGGCCACCACGGCGCTGGCGCTGATCGGGCTGTTCAACGTGTTTGGCACCTACACCGCCGGCTGGCTGGGTGGGCGAATGCCCAAGCGTTGGATTCTCTCGGGCATCTACGTGCTGCGCTCGGTGGTGATCGTGGCCTTCTTGCTGGCGCCGCTGACCCCCACCAGCGTCTACCTGTTCTCGGCCATGATGGGCTTTTTGTGGCTGTCCACCGTGCCGCCCACCAACGCACTGGTGGCGCAGATCTTCGGCGTGCAGTACTTGTCGATGCTGGCCGGCTTTGTGTTCTTCAGCCACCAGCTGGGCTCGTTTCTGGGCGCCTGGCTGGGGGGCCGGCTCTACGGCATCACCGGCAACTACGACCTGATGTGGGCAACAGCGGTGGGGCTGGGCGTGTTGGCCGCACTGGCCAACCTGCCGGTGCGAGAGCAGCCGATCCAGCGCGGCCAGCCGCAGCCGGTGGCGGCATGACGACAGCGCACCGCCGGATCCTGGCCTGGGTGGCGGCGCTGTGTGCGCTGGCGGCGGTGTTTGCTGCCTACCTGAGCCCGCACCTGGTGGTGGACCTGGCCAACCGCGTGTGGGCATGCTTTTGAGCGGCGATGCCAGACATGGCGCCAGCGCCGTGTCGCCCTGGCTGCAGCGCTGGGCACACCTGCTGCCGGCCGGGGGCACGGCGCTGGACCTGGCCTGCGGCAGCGGCCGCCACCTGCGCTGGCTGGTGGGCCTGGGCCTGCAGCCCACCGGCATCGACCGCGACCCAGCGGCGTTGGCCGCATCCGCTGACCTGGCTGCCGCCGGCCAGGCCGAGTTGCTGCTGGCCGATGTGGAACACGCCGACTGGCCGCTGCCTGGCCGCTGCTTTGATGCCGTGGTGGTCACCAACTACCTGTGGCGCCCCACCTGGCCGCAGTTGCTGGCAGCGTTGGCACCGGGCGGCGTGCTGCTGTACGAGACCTTTGCCGTCGGCAACCAGACCGTGGGCAAACCGTCGCGGCCTGACTTTCTGCTCAAGCCGGGTGAACTGATCAGGCGCTGCCAGGGCCTGCATGTGGTGGCCTATGAAGACGGCTACCTCGACGCCCCACCGCGCTTTGTGCAGCGTGTGGCGGCCGTGCGGCCGCTGGCGGGCGGGCCGGCCACACCGCGCCACGCCCTGCTGGCGCCTTGAGCGGGCAGCAACGTTTGCACAACAAACGCCTGACCCGGCGGCGGCTAAAATTGCTGATTCGCAAGGAACCCGCATGAATCCCATTGTTGGCAGCATCGTGGCGCTGGTCACGCCGATGCACGAGGACGGCAGCATTGACTACATCGGTCTGCGTGCGCTGATCGACTGGCACATCGCCGAGGGCACCGACTGCATCGGCGTGGTGGGCACCACGGGTGAGTCCCCCACGGTGTCGGTGCAAGAGCATTGCGAGATCATCCGGGTGTCGGTGCAGCATGCCGCAGGCCGGGTGCCCATCATGGCCGGCGCCGGCGCCAACAGCACGCGCGAAGCCATCGAGCTGACCAAGTTCTCCAAAGAGGTGGGCGCCGATTGCACGCTGCAGGTGGTGCCCTACTACAACAAGCCGTCGCAGGACGGCATCTACCAGCACTTCAAGGCGATTGCCGAGGCGGTGGATTTGCCGGTGGTGCTGTACAACGTGCCCGGCCGCACGGTGGCCGACATGTTGCCCGACACCGCCCTGCGCCTGGCCCAGGTTCCGGGCGTGGTCGGCATCAAGGAGGCCAGCGGCGACATCGAGCGCGCCGCCCAGCTCATCAAGCATGCGCCTGCCGGCTTCAGCATCTATTCAGGCGACGACGGCACCGCAATTGCGTTGATGCTGCTGGGCGGGCACGGCAATGTCAGCGTCACCGCCAATGTGGCGCCCCGGCTGATGCATGAGATGTGCATGGCCGCCGTGGCCGGTGACCTGCAGCGCGCACGCAGCATCCACCTGCGGCTGTTGTCGCTGCACAAGCAACTGTTCTGCGAGCCCAGCCCGGCGCCAACCAAGTGGGCGCTGTCGCAGCTGGGCCGCGGCCTGCCCACCGTGCGCCTGCCGATCACGCCGCTGACTGCCGCCGGCCAGGCTTCAGTGGCTGCGGCGCTGCAAGACGCTGGCCTGTTGGCTGCATAACCGCCGTTGTTCGCGTCTGCCCGTCTTTGTCTGCCTCTGCCCACCTCTGTCGCCCCACTGCGGGCCCACCATCTGTTGACGCGCCGAGCCTGCCGCGCCCCCTGGAGACCCGCCCTGTGACCCTTGTTTTTGCTTCCCCAGCCCGGCGCGCCGCCACCTGGCTGCTGTTGCCGCTGGCCCTGGCCGGCTGCTCGTCGTTCGAGAACCTGGTGTCGGGTGACAAGGTGGACTACCGCGGCCAGTCGCAGAAGACCCAGCCGCTGGAAGTGCCACCCGACTTGAGCCAGCTGGCCCGCGAGGGCCGCTACCAACCGCAGACCGGCGTGGTCAGCGCGTCCACGTTGCGCCAGCCCAATGCCACGCCGGTGGCGGTGGCGGTGGTGGCACCCAACGCGGTGGCCGACATGCGCATCGAGCGCCAGGGCAATGTGCGCTGGTTGGTCACCGGCCAGTCGCCCGAAGCGCTGTATCCGCTGGTGCGCAACTTCTGGCAGGAGCGTGGCTTTGCGATCGCCATCGACAACCCCGAGATCGGCCTGATCGAGACCGACTGGGCCGAGAACCGCGCCAAGCTGCCGCAGGACTTCATCCGCCGCACCGTCGGCCG
The DNA here is from genome assembly GCA_031398015.1 of Burkholderiaceae bacterium. Taxonomy (GTDB): domain Bacteria; phylum Pseudomonadota; class Gammaproteobacteria; order Burkholderiales; family Burkholderiaceae_C; genus Pseudaquabacterium. Next base: position 7,292 of record JANNMP010000080.1, on the reverse strand, counting down.
GGTGTTGGAGAGCTTCTACTCCACGCCCGAGCGAGATCGCTTTCGCACCCGCATCGAGCGCACCGCCAGCGGCAGCGAGGTGTTCATCAGCCACCGCGGGTTGATGGAGATTTACACCAGCGAGCTGAAGGACAGCACCATCTGGCAACCCCGGCCCAGTGACCCCGAGCTGGAGGCCGAGTTCCTGTCGCGGCTGATGGTCAAGCTGGGCGCCAAGGAAGACACCGCCCGCGCGACCGTGGCCGCTGCACCGGCCGCACCGGCCAGGGCCCGGGTGGCCAGCATGCCGGCCAATGCCGTGATGGAAATCGACGAAGGCTTTGACCGCGCCTGGCGCCAGGTGGGGCTGGCACTGGACCGCAGCGGCTTCACCGTTGAAGACCGTGACCGCACAGCGGGCCTGTACTTTGTGCGTTATGTCGATCCCAAGCTGGCCGGCAAGGACGAGCCCAACTTCTTCTCCAAGCTGTTTGGCGGTGGCAAGGACACGGCACGCCCGCAGCGCGTGCGGGTGCTGGTCAAGGCCACCGGCGCCAAATCCACCGTGACCGTGCAAACCGCCGACGGCAATGCCGACAACAGCGAGCAGGCCCGCAGCATCGTGGGCAAGCTGATCGATGAACTGAAGTGAGGCCACAGCCATGACCGGCAACAGGTACCGCAGCGTCTTCCGCCCCGGCCTGTTTGCCGGCCAGCGTGTCTGGGTGACCGGTGGTGGTTCGGGCATCGGCCGCTGTGTGGCGCATGAGCTGGCCGCGCTCGGCGCCACGCTGGTGCTGTCGGGCCGCAAGACCGAGAAGCTGCAAACCGTGGCCGCCGAGATCGCCGAGGACGGTGGCCAGGCCAGCTGGTACGCCTTCGACATCCGCGATGAAGACGCGGTCAAAGCCAATGTGGCCGAGGCACTGAAAGCGGGCCCGATCGCCGGCCTGGTGAACAACGCCGGCGGGCAGTTTCCGGCGCCGCTGTCGGCGATCAGCAAGAAGGGCTTCGACGCGGTGGTGGCCAACAACCTGACCGGCGGTTTTTTGATGATGCGCGAGCTGTTCAACCAGTGCATGGCGCAGCATGGTGGCGCCATCGTCAACATGACGGCCGATTTCAAGAACGGCATGCCCACCATGGGCCACAGCGGCGCGGCGCGCGCCGGCATGGCCAACCTGAGCGCCACTGCCGCGTATGAATGGGCCCATGCCGGTGTGCGCGTCAACGCGGTGGCGCCGGGCTGGATCGCCAGCAGCGGCATGGACAGCTACGACAGCGCGATGAAAGAGCACATCCGCGCGCTCAAGCAACATGTGCCGCTGCGCCGCATGGCCGAAGAAGCCGAGGTCAGCGCGGCCATCGTCTACCTGCTGTCACCTGGCGCGGCCTTCATCACCGGCATCACGGTGCAGATCGACGGCGGCGCCTCACTCGGCCAGGCCGCGTTCAAGACCGCCGACCATGACCGCAGCCAGCCGTTTGACGGCTTCCACCGCGCGGTCAAGCCCCAGGTGCTGCGCTGAGCCGCTGCAGGCTCAATGTGCCTGCTCCCAGTTCGGCCCCACGCCCACTTCGGCCAGCAGCGGCACGCTCAAGCTGGCCACGCCGGCCATCAGCGCCGGCACCTGCTCGCGCACCCAGGGCAGTTCATCGTCGGGCACCTCGAAGACCAGTTCGTCATGCACCTGCATCACCATCGCCGTGCGCTTGCCGGCGCCGTCCAGCGCCGCTTGCACCGCCAGCATGGCCAGCTTGATCAGGTCAGCCGCCGTGCCCTGCATCGGCGCGTTGATCGCCTGGCGCTCGGCAGCAGACTTCTGCGCGCCATTGCCTTTGCGGATGTTGTCCAGCTCGATGCGCCGTCCGAACAGGGTCTCGACAAAGCCGGTGGCCGCCGCGCTGGCCTTGGTCTCGTCCATGTAGCGTTTGACACCGGCAAAGCGGTTGAAGTAGCGCTCGATGAAATCGCGTGCCATCTTCTGGTCAATGCCCAGCGCTTGCGCCAGGCCGAAAGCGCCCATGCCGTAGATCAGGCCGAAGTTGATGGTCTTGGCGTATCGCCGCTGCTCGCTGGTCACTGCCCCCACCGTGGTGTTGAAGACCTCGGCGGCGGTGGCCTTGTGCACATCCAGGCCCTCGGCAAAGGCGCGCGTCAGGCCCGGGTCAGCGCTGATGTGGGCCATGATGCGCAGCTCGATCTGGCTGTAGTCGGCCGAGACGATGCAATGCCCCGGCGGCGCGATGAAGGCCTCGCGCACACGCCGGCCCTCGGCCGTGCGGATGGGGATGTTCTGCAGGTTCGGGTCATTGCTGCTCAAGCGCCCGGTGATGGCCACCGCCTGGGCATAGTTGGTGTGCACCCGGCCGGTGGCGGGGTTCACCATCAACGGCAGTTTGTCGGTGTAGGTGCCTTTGAGCTTGGCCAGGCTGCGGTGCTCCAGGATGCGCGCGGGCAGCGGGTAGTCGGCGGCCAGTTCCTGCAGCACTTCTTCATCGGTGCTGGGCGCGCCCGAAGCGGTCTTCTTCTTCACCGGCAGGCCCAGGCGCGTGAACAGGATGTCGCCGATCTGCTTGGGTGAGCCCAGGTTGAACGGCTGGCCGGCGATGGCGTGAGCCTGCTGTTCCAGTTGCAACAAACGCTCGGCCAGTTGCTGGCTTTGTTGGGCCAGCACCGCCGCGTCAATCAACACGCCATGGCGCTCGATGCGCTGCAGCAGCAGCGAGGTCGGCATCTCGATGTCACGGTACACACGCAGCAGGCCGGGCACGGCCGCCACCTGCGGATACAGGGTCTGGTGCACCTGCAGCGTCATCTCGCTGTCTTCACCGCTGTAGGTGGTGGCGCGCTCGATGTCGACCTGGCTGAACGGGATCTGGTTGGCGCCCTTGCCGCACAGGTCTTCATAGCTCAGGCCCTTGCGGTGCAGGTGGCGCTCGGCAAGTTTCTCCAGGCTGTGCGGCAGGTGGGCTTCGAAGACATAGCTTTGCAGCAGCGTGTCGTGTTGCCAGCCTCGCACCGTGATGCCGTGGTTGGCCAGCACATGGCTGTCGTACTTGATGTTCTGGCCCACCTTGGGCGCGGCGGCGTCTTCGAGCCAGGGTTTCAGCGTGGCCAGCACCGCATCCAGCGGCAGCTGGTCGGGCGCGCCGGCGTAGTCATGCGCCAGCGGCACATACGCCGCCTCACCTGGCTGCACCGCGAAGCTGATGCCGACGATGCGGGCCCGCATCGGGTCAAGGCTGTCGGTCTCGGTGTCGAGCGCGGCCAGCGGTGCGGCCTGCAGGCGCGCCAGCCAGTGCGCCAGGCGCCCGCTGTCAAGCACTGTTTCGTAGTGGCGGGCCAGGCTGGCGTTGTCGGGCACGGCAGGCTTGGCAGCGGTGCCGTCGGCGTCGGCGTCGAACAGGCCCGGGCTGGAGCCCGAGCTGGGCGCCGCGCCAGCCGCGCCCAGCTCGGACTCCAGCTCCTTGCGCCAGGCCTTGAAGCCGAAGCGCTGGTAGAAGGCCAACAGGCCTTCGCGGTCCACAGGTTTCAGCGCCAGTGCGTCCAGACCAGGGTAACCCGCAATGTGGGCGGACAGATCGCAGTCGGTCACCACGGTCACCAGGCGCTGGCCCTGCGGCAGCCAGTCCAGCGCCTGGCGCAGGTTCTCGCCAACCACACCCTTGATGCTGGCGGCTGCCGCCATCACGCCAGCCAGGCTGCCATGCTCGGCAAGCCACTTCACGGCGGTCTTGGGGCCGACCTTGTCCACACCAGGCACGTTGTCCACCGTGTCGCCCACCAAGGCCAGGTAGTCGACGATGCGCTCGGGTGGCATGCCGAACTTGGCCACCACACCGGCCACATCCAGCCGTTCATTGCTCATGGTGTTGATCAGCGTGACGCGCTGGTTCACCAACTGCGCCAGGTCTTTATCGCCAGTGGAGATCACCACCTGGTGGCCGGCGGCGGCGCCCAGGCGGGCCAACGTGCCAATGGCGTCGTCGGCCTCGATGCCGGGCACCTCCAGCACCGGCCAGCCCAGCAGGCGCACAACCTCGTGGATGGGCTCGATCTGGGTGCGCAAATCGTCGGGCATCGGCGCGCGGTTGGCCTTGTACTGGTCGTACCAGGTGTCGCGAAAGGTCGGGCCATGGGCGTCGAACACGCAGGCCGCATGGCCACCGGGGCCGCTGCCGATCACTTGTGCACGCAGGCGCTGCATCATCGCCACCAGGCCGTGGATGGCGCCGGTGGGGAAGCCGTCGGGCCCGCGCAGGTCGGGCATGGCGTGGTAGGCGCGGTACAAGTAGCTGGATCCATCAACCAGCAGCAGCGTGGGCAGGGGGGCGGTCAGATCGGTCATGGCCACGATTGTGGTGGCTGGCTGGCAGGCCCGGCCAGCCCGGGTGGGCCACCTAGAATCACGGCATGAAAACCCTGTTTGCGCTGCTCGCGGCGGCCCTGGCAATGGCGGGCTGTGCTGGCCTCGGCCCCCGCCCGGGCACCGACGCGGCGCTGCAGCGCCTGGTCAGTGAAGACGACGCCGTGCGCATCACCGAGTTGCGCCTGCGTGGCCAGACCCAGCGCATCAGCGTCGACAACAAGGGCAGCGCGGCACCTGGCTATGAGATCACCCCCGCTGCTGCTGGCAGTGACCCATCAAAGGCCCGCGACGGCGCCGGCCAGCGGGTTTGGAACCTGCTGAGTTTCTAGCGCACGCCGATGGCCGTGTTCACTGACGTTTCGCCGGCCGAGGCCGGCGCGCTGACCCTGCGGCTGGGTGTGGGCGAGTTGCTGCAATTGCAGGGCATCGGCGCGGGCATCGAGAACACCAACTACTTTGCCATCACCACCGGTGGCGCCTGGGTGCTGACACTGTTTGAGCGCCTGAACGCCGAGCAACTGCCGTACTACCTGCAACTGATGCAGCACCTGGCGCAGCGTGGCCTGCCGGTGCCCGAGCCGCAGGCCGATGCCAGCGGCCAGATGGTGCACCGGGTGGCTGGCAAGCCGGCGGCGCTGGTCACCCGGCTGGCCGGCCACCACCAACTGGCGCCTGACCTGCACCACTGCGCACAACTGGGCAGCCTGCTGGCCAGGCTGCATCTGGCGGTGGCTGACTTTGCATTGCAGCAGCCCAACCTGCGTGGGCGCAGCTGGTGGCACGGCGTGGCCGCTGCGGTGTTGCCGCATTTGCAGCCGGCGCAGCAGCAACTGCTGGCCGATGAGCTGGTCTTCCAGCAGCAGGTGGCGGCCTCGCCCACCTACGCCGCGCTGCCGCAGGGTGCGGTGCATGCCGACCTGTTCTGCGACAACGTGCTGTTCGACGGCCTGCCGGGCCATGAGAAGCTGACCGGTGCTTTCGATTTCTACTTTGCGGGCACCGACACCTTTGGCTATGACCTGGCGGTTTGCCTGAACGACTGGTGCCTGAATGCCGACGACGCCAGCCTGGACGAGGCCCGCGCCCAGGCCCTGGTGCAGGCCTATGAAACCCAGCGGCCGCTGCAGGCGGCTGAGCACCGGCTGCTGCCGGCGCTGCTGCGCGCGGCGGCGCTGCGCTTCTGGCTGTCACGCCTGGGCGATTGGCACCTGCCGCGGCCAGCAGCCCTGCTCAGCCCCAAAGACCCGCTGCACTTCGAGCGGGTGCTGCGCGCACGCATTGCCACCCCCTGGCACGCGCTGCGCTGACACCCCGGCGGCGGCTGCCCTTCCCTACCCTTGACCACCTGAGCAAGCAAGCCCCATGGGACTTCGACTCCACCCTGTCGCCCCGGCACGCGGCTGGCGCTGGTTGCGCCAAGGCCTGCTGCTGTGGACGCGGCGGCCGCTGGCCTTTGTCGGCCTGTTTGCATTCTTCTTGTTTGCCGTGCTGCTGCTGATGGTGGTGGTGCCGGTGCTGGGCGGGCCGCTGGGCATGGCCTTGCTGCCGATGCTCAGCCTGGGCTTCATGATCGCCAGCCGCAGCGCGCTGGCCGGTGGGCCGGTGCAGATCGGCCAACTGGCCGAGGGCCTGCGCCACCCCGACCGCCAGCAGCGCAAGGCCCAAATCCTGCTGTGTTGCGCCTATGCGCTGGGCACGCTGGTGGTCATCACGCTGGCTGATTGGGTTGACGGCGGTGCGTTCGAGACCCTGCAGCGTGAAATGGCCGCCGCCAGTGCCGACGGCAAACCGTCACCGGCGCTCGATGCCGTGCTGGCCGACCCGCAACTGGTGCAGGGCATGCTGGTGCGGGTGGGTCTGGCGGGGCTGCTGGCGGTGCCGTTCTGGCATGCGCCGGCGCTGGTGCACTGGGGCGGCCAGGGTGCGCTGCAGGCGCTGTTCAGCAGCAGCGTGGCGCTGTGGCGCACCCGGGGTGCGTTTGCGCTGTACATGCTGGGCTGGGGTCTGGCGATGGTGGTGGTGGGGGCGCTGTTCTCGCTGATCGCGGCGATCACTGGCGCCCGGCAGTTGCTGGGTGTGATGACGCTGCCGATCGGGCTGGCGTTTTCTGCGGCGTTTTATGTCTCGCTGTGGTTCAGCTTCGACGACACCTTTGGCGCCGACGCCAAGGACGCAGCCGACGCCCCGATGGCCTGACACCCGGCCGCGCCGGATTGCGTCACATCCGCGCAACACAGCGGCCACACGGCCGAGACAGTCATCGGCAAAGCCGCTGGGGGCATCCAGAATCAGCGGCAGCACGCCCGGGCATGCGCCTTGCTGGCTGTGCCACCCGTCGTCAACCCGTTCGCCCGAGGACCTTGCCATGCGCCAGAGCCGTTCCATGCCCGCCGCCCCGTTGCTGCCCCTGGTGGGCGCGCTTGCGCTGGTCTTTGCCGCCCCAGCCGGGGCGCAAACCACGCCCGGGCAATTGCAGACGGTGACGGTGACCGCCGAGCGCCGGGTGGAGAACGTGCGCGACGTGCCGAGCTCGATTTCAGTGCTCAACAGCGAACTGCTCGACTCATTGAACACCGGCGGCCAAGACCTGCGCATGCTGGCCGGCCGCGTGCCCAGCCTGAACATCGAGTCGTCGTTCGGCCGCGCCTTTCCCAGGTTTTATCTGCGTGGCTACGGCAACACCGATTTCCGCCTCAATGCGTCGCAGCCGGTGTCGCTGGTCTATGACGATGTGGTGCAGGAGAACCCGATCCTGAAGGGCTTCCCGGCCTTTGACCTCGACCGCATCGAGGTGCTGCGCGGCCCGCAAGGCAGCTTGTTCGGCCGCAACACCCCGGCCGGGGTGGTGAAGTTTGAATCGGTGCGGCCGTCGGCCAAACGCTCTGAAGGCTACGGCAGCCTGTCGTTCGGCACCTACAAGACCATCAATGCCGAGGCGGC
>JANNMP010000070.1:0-4535 GCA_031398015.1 Burkholderiaceae bacterium | reverse complement strand
ACCGATGAATACATCAGCAGCCATTACTTCAAGCGCCTGACGATGCTGGAGATGGCCTACGGCGACACCATGCACCACCTGGGCGAGGTGTCGCAGCGCATGCAGGACAGCGCCGGCGTGTTTGCCTGAGCACGCGCCGCGATGTGGCAAGGGCGGCATCGGCCGCCCTTTTGTTTGGCGGCGCCGGCTTGGCGAGCGCAGGCGCCGATTACAGTGCGCGCCTACGGGAGCCTTGGCACATCCGCAACGCGGCTGCAAGACCGACAGCGGGTGCCAACCGTCAAGAATTGCCCACGATGCCGCGTCTGCGCCCTGACTTCCGTTCACTGGCCCGCGCCCGGTGCCAGCTTGCCAAGCTGGCATTGGCGCTGGTGTGCAGCCTGCAGGCCGTCGCCGCGCTGGCCTGGGAGCCCAGCGCGCCGGTTGAATTGGTGGTGCCGGCCGGCACCGGCGGCGGTGCCGACCAGATGGCGCGCTTCATCGCCCAGCTGGTGGCCAGCAAGCAGCTGATGCGCCAGCCGATCAACGTGGTCAACAGGCCCGGCAATTCAGGCATGGACGGGCTGCTCGACATCAAGGCCAGTGCCGGCAACCCGCACAAGCTGGTGATCACGCTGTCGAACCTGTTCACCGCACCGCTGGCCACCGGGGCTGACTTCAACTGGCAGCAGATCACCCCGGTGCAGATGCTGGCGCTCGACCAGTTTGTGCTGTGGGTCAACGCCGCGTCGCCACACAAGACCGCCAAGGACCTGCTGGCCGCCCTGCGCAGCGCGCCGCCCAACAGCACCCGGCTGGGCGGCACCGGCAGCAAGCAGGAAGACCAGTTGATCAGCGTGCTGCTGGAAACCGCCGCCGGCACCCGCATCAGCTATGTGCCGCTCAAGGGCGGTGGCGACGTGGTGCGGGCGCTGGCCGACGGCGAGGTCGACCTGACCGTCAACAACCCGATCGAGGCCGAGGCGCTGTGGCGCCAGGGCAAGCTGCGACCGCTGTGCGTGTTTGACGGCAAGCCGCTGGACTACCCCGCCAAGCTGGCCGCCGGCCAGGCCTGGTCCGACGTGCCCACCTGCATGTCGGTGGGCATCCCGGCGCAGTACCTGATGTTGCGTGGCATCTTCACCACCCCGGGCGCCAGCGCCGAGCAAGTGGCGTTCTACGTTGGCCTGCTCGACAAGGTGCGGGCGCAGCCCGAGTGGCGTGACTTCATGGCCCGCGGCGCCTTCAAGCAGACCAGCCTGAGCGGTGCCGACTTTGGCGACTGGCTGGACAAGACCAACCGCTTCCACAACGTGCTGATGCGCGAGGCCAAGCTCAAGGCCACACCAGCCGGCGTGGTGGTGCCAACCGGCGCCGCGACACCGGTCAAGAAATAGCCAGCAGCATGTTCCCGGGCGCCATCACCGACATCGCTGGCCTGCGCGTGGGCCATTTCAGCGACAGCCGCCGGCCCACCGGCTGCACCGTGCTGCTGTGCGAGGCCGGCGCCGTGGCTGGCGTGGACGTGCGCGGCGCCGCACCCGGCACGCGTGAGACCGACCTGCTGCACCCGCTGGCCACGCTGGAGTTGGTGCATGCCATCTTGCTGACCGGCGGCAGCGCCTTCGGGCTGGACGCCGCCGGCGGCGTGATGCGCTGGCTTGAAGAACGTGGCCACGGCGTGCAAGTCGGCCCCGCGCGCATCCCCATCGTGCCCGCTGCGGTGCTGTTCGACCTGTGGCTGGGCGACGCCCGCATCCGCCCCGATGCCGCCGCCGGCCACGCCGCCTGTGAAGCCGCCAGCAGCGCTGCCCCGGCCCAGGGCAGCGTGGGCGCCGGCGCCGGTGCCAGCGTGGGCAAGCTGTTCGGCATCGGCCGGGCGATGAAGGGCGGCATTGGCACGGCATCGCTCACTGTCGGCGCCATCACCGTGGGCGCGCTGGTGGCTGTCAACGCCATCGGCGACGTGGTTGACCCCGCCAGCGGCCGGGTGCTGGCCGGCGCGCTGGCCGACGACCGCCGCACCCCCATCAACACCATGGCCGCGCTGCTGGCCGGCAACCTGCCCGCGCCGCTGATGGCGGGCATGGCCACCACCATCGGCATCGTGGCCACCGACGCGCTGCTCAGCAAGGCCCAGGCCAACAAGCTGGCGGCAATGGCGCATGACGGCCTGTCGCGCTGCATCAACCCGGTGCACACCGCCAGTGACGGCGACGCCCTGTTTGCGCTGGCCACCGGCGGCAGTGGCAAACCCGGCCATCTGAGCGTGCTGGGCGCGCTGGCGGCCGAGGCCACCAGCCGCGCCGTGCTCAACGCGGTGCGCGCTGCGTTGGGCCTGCCCGACCACCAATTGCCCAGTGCCCGAGACCTGGGCCTGGCCTGAACCATCGACTGGAGAGACCCAAGATGCACCCATTGCTGCGCCGCCGTGCGCTGATCACCCTGCTGGCCGCCGGCCTGCTCGGCGCCTGCGCCACGCCGCCCGGCGCACCGGCCGGCGCTGACAAGCCGCCGATCGTCTTTGTGCATGGCAACGGTGACACCGCCGCGCTGTGGACCACCACGCTGTGGCGCTGGCAGAGCAACGGCTGGCCGCGCGCGCGCCTGCATGCGGTTGACTTCCCGTACCCGTCGGCACGCGACGACAACACCGTCGACCAGCCCGACCGCAGCTCGACCGACGACCAGATGCGCCACCTGGCGGCCGAGGTCGACAAGGTGCTGGCGGCCACCGGCGCGGCCCAGGTGGTGCTGATGGGCAATTCACGCGGCGGCAATGCCATCCGCAACGACATCGCCAACTGGAAGGAGAACGGCGGCGGTGCGGCCAAGGTCTCGCACGCCATCCTGGGTGGCACGCCCAACCACGGCGTCTGGGCCAACCCCGGCTTCCGGCCGAACAATGAGTTCAATGGCACCGGCGCCTTCCTCACCGGCCTGAATGCACCCAAGGGCCCCAACGGTGACGAGGTGACGCCGGGTGTGCGCTGGATGACCATCCGCTCGGACAACAACGACAAGTTCGCCCAGCCCGACGGCGTGTGGATCGGCAGCAAGGGCACACCGACCAACGTCACCTTCGACGGCCCGGCATTGAAGGGTGCCAACAATGTGGTGCTGCCCGGGCGTGACCACCGCGAGGTCAGCTACCACCCCGAGGCGTTTGCAGCGGCGTTCAGGTTTGTCACCGGGCGTGCGCCGGCCACCACCAATGCGCTGCACATCACGCCCGAGGCGCAGGTCACGCTCAGCGGCCTGGTCACTGGCGTCGCGGCCGCCGGCCCGACCAACCTGCCGCTGCCCGGCGCCAAACTCGCGGTGTACGCGGTCAGCGCCGACACCGGTGCCCGCCAGGGCCCGGCGCTGCTGGAGCAGACCATCGCTGCCGACGGCCGCTGGGGCCCGCTGCGCACCGACAGCCGCACGGCGCTGGAATTCGTGCTCGACGCGCCCAGTGCCGCCATCAGCCACACCTACCGCGCGCCGTTCCAGCGCTTGGCCGACACGGTGCACCTGCGGCCCGAGCGGGCGATTGCCGATGCCGACAAGGATGCCGCGGCCATCGTCAACTTCATCCGGCCACGCGCCTACTTCGGCCTGCCGCGTGATGTGGTGCTGCTCAACGGCCAGCCGGCGCCCGGCATCCCGAGCGGCGTGGCCGGCGTGGCGGCGTCCAAGCTCAAGCTGAGCAGCGGTGTCGGCCAGCCGGTGGTGGCCGAGTTCGGCTCGGGCGTGGTCAATGAGCGCATCACCGGCCGCAGCTGGCCGGCCGCCGAGCGCCGCGTGACCGTGCTGGAGCTGCACGAATAAGCCCAGCATGCGCCTGGACGACATGCTGTTCAGCCAGGGCTTCGGCACCCGGCGCGAATGCGCTGTGCTGGTGGCCGCCGGCCGGGTGCGGGTGGGTGGCGCCACGCTGACCGACCCGGCGCAAGACCTGCAGCCCGAGGGCCTGACGTTCGAGGTGAGCGGCCAGCCCTGGGCCTGGTACGCCAGCGCCCTGGTGCTGCTGCACAAGCCGGCGGGCTATGAATGCAGCCAGAAGCCCAAGCACCACCCCAGCGTGATGCTGCTGCTGCCGCCGCCGCTGCGCAACCGTGGTGTGCAGCCGGTGGGCCGGCTCGACCAGGACACCACCGGCGTGCTGCTGCTCACCGACGACGGTGGCCTGATCCACCGGCTGACCTCACCGAAGCACCATGTGCCCAAGGTCTATGAGGTGGCCACCACCAGCGCGGTGGAACCCGGCCAGGTGCAGCGCCTGCTGGCTGGCGTGGTGCTCGACGACGACCCGAGACCGGTGCGCGCCGAAGGCTGCGAGGCCACCGGCACGCATGCGCTGCGGCGGACCCTGGTGCAGGGCAAGTACCACCAGGTCAAGCGCATGCTGGCGGCGGTGGGCAACCACTGCAGCGGCCTGCACCGCAGCGCGTTTGGCGCGCTCACGTTGGCCGATGGGCCGGCGCCGGGCCAATGGCGCTTCGTCACCGATGCCGAGCGCGCGGTGCTGGTAGCCAAAGCGCCGGGCAGCTGAGCTGCCGGGCTTGGGCGCG
>JANNMP010000056.1:0-25298 GCA_031398015.1 Burkholderiaceae bacterium | reverse complement strand
CGCACCGCATGGCCGTTGAGCTTGCCTTGCAGATCGGGGTAGATCAGCGCGATGGCGCTGGCGCTGCCGGTGGTGGTGGGCGCCAGGCTCAACATCGCGCTGCGGGCACGGCGCAGGTCTTTGTGCGGCGCGTCGACCATCAGGTTGGTGTTGGTCGGGTCGTGGATGGTGGTGATCTGGCCATGGCGAATGCCGATGGCCTCATGCACCACCTTCACCACCGGCGCCAGGCAGTTGGTGGTGCACGACGCGGCAGTGACGATGCGGTGGCGCTGCGGCTGGTACAGGCCGTGGTTGATGCCGACGACGATGTTCAACACACCACCCACCTTGACCGGCGCGGCCACGATCACGCGCTTGGCACCACGGTCGAGGTGGCCTTGCAAGGTCTCGGGGGTCAGGAACTTGCCGGTGCATTCAAGCACCAGGTCGACGCCCAGGTCGCCCCAGGGAATTGCGTCTGCGCTGGCGTGCGCCGAGAAGCCAAGCTTGCGGCCATCGATCCGGATGGCAGATGGACCGTCAGCGCAAACGTCAGCGGCGATGTCAGCGCGCCAGCGGCCCTGCACACTGTCGAACTGCAGCAGGTGTGCAGTGGCTTCGGCGCCGCCCTTCAGCTCATTGAGGTGCACCACCTCCAGGCGGTTGGCCGCACGTGGGTCGTCTGCTGGGCGGTGGGCCGCCCCCATGGCAGCCCGAAGTGCCAAGCGGCCAATGCGGCCCAGACCGTTGATGCCGACGCGCATGCTGTTGCTGCCTTGGTTGTTGACTCCGACACCGGGATATTTCGAGAATCATCGAAATGATACCGGCGTTGAATGACGGTTGCGTGACGTGTCTGTGCGTCTGTGCGTCTGTGCGTCTGTGCCATCGGCATGCAGCTGCCGGTGTGTCATGGCGCCGGCAAGTGCATCAGCGCCTGGCCCATGCGCAGACGGCTGCCACTGGCCAGGCCATCGGCCAGCACAAAGCCAGGCGGCGCAAACACGATGATGGTGGAGCCATGCTGGAACCAGCCCATCTCCTGGCCCTTGCGGAAGGCCACGTCACAGGGCAGCTGGTCGGGGCCGCGGTAGCCCAGGCCCAGCAACGGCCCCAGCCAGTGCAGGCGCAGGCTGGCCACCAGGATGGCGGCCACCGGCACCAGGGCCACCGGGTGGCCGCTGCCGGCCAGGCGGGTGTGCACCACGGCGCGCTCGTTCTTGCAGAACAACTGCTGCACCCGCTTCAACGCGATCGGGTTGACGTTCCAGGTGTCGCCGGCATGGTGGGTGACATGGTGCACCCGGCAGTCATGCGGCGCATGGAAGCGGTGGTACATCGCCGAGGTGAGCCGCAGGGTGGCGAACACGCCGTCGCGATAAGGCGCAAAGGCCAGCGGGTCAGCGCCGAACAGGTCACGCAGGGTGTATGGGAAGCCCTTGGCCTGAAACACGGTGAGCCCCTGCACCGGGCCACAGGCACCCAGGATGGCGTCACACGGGCAACACAGCACACCGGGGCGGCCATCCACGGGGCGGGCGCCGGGTTTGAGCTCTCTGGTGAAGCAGTCATGCAGGCTGTCGAACCGCTGCTTCTTGGCGTCGCGCAGGTCCAGGTCAGTGAACAACTGCCAAGCGCGCAGTGACAGCCAGCGCACCAGCGGCTGTCGGCATTGGCTGAACCAGCCCATGAAGCGGGTGAGTGCAATGCGTGGCACCCGGTTGGTGAGCAGGAAGTTCAAGTCCTCTTGTTGCAGCACACGGTCGCGCCAGGTCTTCAGATTCATGCGGGTGTCAAAGCCGGTGGGTAAAAGGGGCGGTGGATGCCAAGGAGGCCCGACGATGAACCAGACCCTTGCCTTGACCGCCGTGGCAGCCGCCACGCTGGCGCTGCTGTTGCCGTCAGCCAGGCGCCGCCTGCAGCTGTCGTGGGCCAAACACCCGTCGCTGGCCGGCCATGCCCGCATCGCCCGGCGCCTGGCCTCGTTGCTGCCGGGTTATGCCTATGACGCCGAGCGGTTCTTCCAGTCTGACGGTGCGCCGGCCGAGGCGGTGCTGCGCCGGCGCGCGGCGCTGCCGCGCCTGGGCGCGCTGCTGGCGCAACGCCATGCCCAGTCGCTGGCGCTCAGCCAGCAGGCCGCGCTTGGCCTGTCTGACCTGCAATTCACCAGCGCCTACCGGGTGCCGTTCCAGTACAGCCCCTACCTGCGCCAGCACTTGCAGCTGGCCAGCTTCGTGCGCGAGGCCTCGGGCGTGACGGTCACCGACCTGGACGGCCAGGTCTTCTACGACCTGGCCGGCTCGTACGGCGTGAACCTGTTTGGCATTGACTTCTACAAGCGCTGCATCGCCGAAGGCGCGGCGCGCGCCGCAGCACTGGGCCCGGTGCTGGGCCCGTTGCACCCCAGCGTGGCCGACAACGTGCGGCGGCTGCAGCACATCTCGGGCCTCGATGAAGTCTCGTTCCACATGAGCGGCACCGAGGCGGTGATGCAGGCCGTGCGGCTGGCGCGTTACCACACCCGCCGCACGCACCTGGTGCGCTTCTGCGGTGCCTACCACGGCTGGTGGGACGACGTGCAGCCCGGCCCGGGCAACCCAAGCAAGCCGCGCGACACCTACACGCTCAAGGACATGGACGATGCCACCCTGCGTGTGTTGCGCACCCGCCGAGACATCGCCTGCGTGCTGGTGAACCCGCTGCAGGCCCTGCACCCCAACCGGGGCGCGCCGGCCGATTCGGCCCTGGTGGACAGCAGCCGCCGCGCCGGCTTCGACCGCGCTGGCTACAGCGCCTGGCTGCAGCGCCTGCGTGAGGTGTGCACCCAGCGTGGCATCGTGCTCATCTTCGACGAGGTGTTCCTCGGCTTCCGGTTGGCGCCCGGCGGCGCGCAAGACTACTTCGGCGTGCGTGCCGACCTGGTGACCTACGGCAAGACGCTGGGTGGCGGCCTGCCGGTGGGTGTGGTGTGCGGCAAGCGCGCGCTGATGCAGCGCTTTCGCAGCGCACGCCCGGCCGACATCTGCTTCGCCCGCGGCACCTTCAATGCCCACCCGCTGGTGATGTGCAGCATGCAGGTGTTCCTGGAGCAGCTGGAAACCGCCGAGACGCAGGCCATGTACCAGGACATGGATGCACGCTGGAATGCACGCGCTGCCATGCTCAACCAGCGCCTGCTGGCGGCTGACCTGCCGGTGCAGGTGGCCAACCTGGGCTCGGTGTGGACGGTGTTCTACACCCAGCCGGCACGCTACAACTGGATGCTGCAGTTCTACCTGCGCGCCCATGGCCTGATGCTGAGCTGGGTGGGCACCGGGCGCCTCGTCTTCAGCCTGAACTACAGCGACGACGACTTCAAGGCGGTGGTACAGCGCTTTGTGGCGGCCTGCCAGGCCATGCAGGCCGACGGCTGGTGGTGGTCTGACCCGGCTTGCACCGACCGCAGCATCCGCCGGGGCATCCTGCGTGAACTGCTGGCGCAGCATGTCTGAATGCAGCGGACCCAGCGGGTTCAGCGGTGCGTGGCGAGGCTGTGCATCGGGTCGATCAGCTCGCCGCGCAGCAGGTGCAGCGGTGCGCGGTGGTAGAGCACGATGTCGTGGAACGGGTCGGTGATGATCTTCACCGCCCACACCAGGCCGGTCTGCACCCCACGCAGCACAAACAGCTGCAGTGTGCGCAGCACCAGGGCGGCCGCGCCCAGCCACAGCCACAGCCAGCCGACGTTGCGGGCATAGGTTTCAAGGCTGGTGTGCGTCGTCAACAGGCCCCACAGATCGGGCTGCAGCAGCACGGCCAGCGGGGCCGCCGCCCACACGGCCATCAGCACCACTTTGCGGCGCAGGTTGTAGCCGACCTTGATCTGCTCTTTGTGGTCGTGCGTGGCCTGGTTGACGCTGTCATAACCCTTGGGCTCGAAGAAGAAGTGGCCACTTTGCCGCCTTGTCATGGCCACCAGCCAGGCCAGCAGGGCGGCGGCGGGTGGGTCGATGAACAGCAGGCCATAGGCCAGCACAAAGCTGATGGCCGACACCAGGTGCAGGGCCTGGTTGATGCGGCTGTGGTGGTAGTAGCGGTGGTCGTCCCAGCGCTGCGTGCGCAGCGCATTGGTGAAGCTGGTCATGGGTGCCGTCCTCGGGGCCAAGCGGTGGTGGCAGCGCCGGGCACAGGCCGCCGCCATGCGGCACACTGCCGCGCGGCGATGCTGACCATGCCAGATGAAGCCACGGTGACGCTTGTGTGGCGCGCAGATGGCAGTGCCGTCATCAGACTGTTGCGCAGCCTTGCCAACATGCGGCATGGCCCTGGATCTCCTCGACCGTGCTGCGGTTGCTGCTGCGCCGAACAGCCTGCTGCGCCTGGCGGTGGTGACCGAGACCTACCCGCCGGAAATCAACGGGGTGGCCACGACCGTGGCACGCTTGGTGCAGGGACTGCGCGAGCGTGGCCATGCCCTGCAGTTGGTGCGGCCCTGGCAAGGCCAGCATGAGCAGGCGGCGGTGGCCAGCGGCGGCATCGACACGCTGTTGGTGCCCGGCCTGCCGATCCCGCGCTACCCGCAGCTGCGCATGGGGCTGCCGGCCGGCCGCGCGCTGCGCCACAGCTGGCAGCAACAGCGGCCAGACCTGGTGCACATCGCCACCGAAGGGCCACTGGGCTGGTCAGCTTTGCAGGCAGCCCGGGCGCTGGGGCTGCCAGTCACGTCAGACTTCCGCACCAACTTCCATGCCTATTGCGCGCACTACGGCATGGCTTGGCTGGCGCAACCAATGGCGGCCTACCTGCGGCATTTTCACAACCGCACCCGCTGCACCATGGTGCCCACGGCCGCCCTGCAGCGTGAATTGGCGCAGCAGGGCTTCAACAACCTGGCGGTGGTGGCGCGTGGTGTCGATACGCGCCAGTTCAACCCGGCCCGGCGTTGCCAGGCGCTGCGCGCAGCCTGGGGCGCCGGACCCGACACCCAGGTGGTGGCCCATGTGGGCCGGCTGGCGCCCGAGAAGAACCTGGGGCTGCTGGTGGTGGCCTTTGAGGCCATGCGCCGGGTGCGGCCCGACAGCCTGCTGCTGCTGGTGGGCGACGGGCCGGGCCGCAGCGTTCTGCAGGCCAGCTGCCCGGGCGCCGTGTTTGCCGGCCAGCGCAGCGGTGACGACCTGGCCGCGCACTATGCGTCGGCGGACGCGTTTGTCTTCCCCAGCATGACCGAGACCTTCGGCAATGTGACACCCGAGGCCATGGCCAGTGGCCTGCCGGTGCTGGCCTATGAGCATGCCGCTGCGGCGCAGCTGATCCGCAGCGGGCACAACGGCCTGCTGGCCACCCTGGGTGATGCAGCAGGGTTTGTGGCCATGGCGGCGCACCTGGCGCATGACCCGAAGCGCGCTGCCGCCTGGGGCCTGCAAGCCAGGCTGACCGCACTGGGCCAGCAATGGGGCCAGGTGGTGGCCAAGGTCGATGCGCTGATGCACGCGGCGCTGCTGCAAGCGCCGGCATTGCCGCGCGCCGGCTGGCCGCTGGCCAACCGCCCAACACATTGAACTGTCATCACCGCGCCGCGCCACTGTCATGCCCGCGCCGGATCATGGTGAGCCATGGATCGTTTGCACGCCGCCGCGCTTGAGCTTGCCCCGGACACCGCGCACGACCGCGACGGTGCCATGCGTTGGCGCACGGTGTGGATCTCTGACCTGCACCTGGGCACGCCGGGCTGCCAGGCCAAGGCGCTGCTCGACTTCTTGCGCCAGATGGAATGCGAGACCCTGTACCTGGTGGGCGACATCATCGACGGCTGGCAGCTGCGCCGCAGCTGGTACTGGCCGCAATCGCACAACGACGTGGTGCAGAAAATCCTGCGCAAGGCACGCAAGGGCACCCGGGTGGTGTTTGTGCCGGGCAACCACGACGAGTTTGCGCGCCGCTACATCGCTCACAACTTCGGTGGTGTCGACGTGGTCGACGAGGCAGTGCATGTCACGGCCGACGGCCGCCGCCTGTGGGTGACCCACGGTGACCTGTTCGATGGCGTGATCCAGTGCGCCAAATGGCTGGCCTATGTGGGCGACTGGGCCTACGAGCGCACGCTGCGCGTCAACAGCTGGTTCAACCGCCTGCGCGCGCGCCTGGGCCTGCCGTACTGGAGCCTGTCGAAGTACCTGAAGGGCAAGGTCAAGCGCGCGGTCAACTACGTCACTGACTTCGAGGTGGCGGTGGCGCGCGAGGCCGCCCGGCGCGGCTTGCAGGGCGTGGTGTGCGGCCACATCCACCACGCCGAAATCCGCACCATCGAAGGCGTGCTGTACTGCAACGACGGTGACTGGGTCGAGAGCCTGACTGCGCTGGTCGAACATGCCGACGGGCGGCTGGAGATCATCGATTGGTCAGCCCGGCGCGGTGGCGTTGCGGCGCAGGCGCAGGCAGCGCGGCCAGTGGCCATCAGCCCCGGCCTGGCTTGACGATTGCTGCATGCGGCCGGGCCGGCGTCATGCCCGCCCGACGCCGTGGTATTCGATGCCGATGGCCTGCATGAATGCAGGCTCGTAGAGGTTGCGGCCGTCGAACACGATCGGCTGCTTCAGGGCCGCCTTCATGCCGTCGAAGTCCGGCGTTCTGAACTCTTTCCACTCGGTGATGATGATCAGCGCATCACACGCCTCCAGCACCTCAGCCTGGCTGCTGGCGAATGACAGCCGCTGCAAATGGCCCAGCACACGCCGCGCTTCATTGGTGGCCACAGGGTCGTAGGCCTGCAACACCGCGCCGCGCCTGGCCAGGTCTTCCAGCACGACGCGGCTCGGTGCCTCGCGCATGTCGTCGGTGTTGGGCTTGAAGGCCAGGCCCCAGATGGCAAACGTGCGGCCGCTCAGGTCGTCGCCAAAGCGCGCCACCACCTTGTCGACCAGCACGCGCTTCTGCCGCTCATTGGCCCGTTCGGCTGCGGCCAGCACCCGCAGCTCAACACCGTGGTGGCGGGCGGTGTGCACCAGCGCTTTCACATCCTTGGGAAAGCATGAGCCGCCATAACCGGTGCCGGCGTAGAGGTAGTGCGTGCCGATGCGCTGGTCACTGCCGATGCCACGGCGCACCTGCTCGATGTCAGCGCCAAGCTTCTCGGCCAGCAGCGCCAGCTCATTCATGAAGCTGATGCGTGTGGCCAGCATGGCATTGGCCGCGTACTTGGTCAGCTCGGCGCTGCGGATGTCCATCAGCTGCAGACGGTCGTGGTTGCGCACAAAGGGCTGGTAGAGCGCGCGCATCAGCAAGATGGCGCGGTCATCGTCGGCACCCACCACGATGCGGTCGGGCCGGGTGAAATCGGCCACGGCGTTGCCTTCCTTCAGAAACTCAGGGTTCGACACCACCGAGAACGCCATGGTCAGGCCACGTTCGGCCAGCGCGGCACGGATGGTGTCAGCCACCCGCTCGGCCGTGCCCACCGGCACCGTGCTCTTGTCGATCACCACCTTGTAGTCGGTCATGTGCTGGCCGATGCTGGTGGCAGCGGCCAGCACATGCGCCACATCTGCCGAGCCATCTTCGGCGGCCGGCGTTCCCACGCCGATGAACTGCATCGTGCCATGCGCCACCGCGGCGGCCACGTCGGTGGTGAACTGCAAGCGGCCGGCGGCCACGTTGCGGGCCACCACATCCTGCAGTCCGGGCTCATGGATCGGCATGCCGCCCCGGTTGAGCAGCTCGATCTTGGCCGCATCGGTGTCGAGGCAGACAACGTGGTTGCCCATGTCCGCGAGGCAGGCGCCGGTGACCAGGCCGACATAGCCAGACCCGATGACGGTGATTTTCATGGGCTGCCCTTGCGTGCTTGCGCGGCGTTGCGAGGCAACGCCAGCGTGGAGCGCGTCGGCCGACATGGCCAACCTGCGCAAGCCTGGAGCCTAGGCAAACCCAGTGCGTGCGGGTGTGACAAGGGCGGGTCGGTTCGGTGACAGCGTGCAGCCGGCGCCTGGTTTCACGCTTGGCGGTCGAGTCAGTCGCAGCCGGTCTTGCAGCCTTCCATGAAGTGCATCGAAGTGAAGTGCGCCTCACCGGCGGTGAGTTCGATCTGCTGTGTGTGCTGGTGCAGCACGCCCAGCGGGTGCTGTCGCGCGACTTTCTGCTGGCTGCCACGCGCGACCGCGCGGCAGCCAGCTTCGACCGCACCATCGACGTGCAGATCGCCCGCCTGCGCCGCAAGCTGGGTGACGATGCCGACGCGCCACGCCTGATCAAGGCGGTGCGTGGCGCGGGCTGCATGCTGGTGGCCAGCGTGGCCCACGTCGGCCCATGACGGCGGCCCTGGGCGACAGCCGCAGCGCAGCCGCCACGCTGGAAATCGACCGCTCGCTGTTCCTGGACTCGCCAGATGCGCTGCTGCTGGTGGACCAGCAGAGGCTGATCGTGCTGGCCAATCCGCAGGCCTCGGCCCTGCTGGGCGATGCTGACGGCACGCTGCTCGGCCTGGGTGTCGATGCCCTGGTGCCCGCCGCGATCCGCCCGCGCCACGCGGCCGATCGCCAGTCTTACGCGGCGCACCCGCGCCCCCGGCCCATGGGCACCCAGATGGACCTGGTGGCGCGCCGGTGCGACGGCAGCGAGGTGCGGGTGGAGATCGCGCTCAGCCCGCTGCAGGACCAGGGCCTGCCGTATGTGGTGGCCGCCATGCGTGGCGTGGACAGCTGCCCGCGTGTGCAGCAGGCCTTGCGCCGCGCCCGCCACAGCGAATGCCTGGCGCAGATGGCGCGGCTGGCGGTCGACGAACCCACGCTGGCCGTGATGCTGCAGCGCCTGCCGGCGGCGGTGGCCGACGTGGTGCAGGCCGACTCGGCGGTGCTGCTGTTGCTGGAGCCGGGCCAGCGTGAATTCCGCGTTGTCGGCGGCAGCCACCCGCTGCCTGGTGAGACGCTGGGCGCGCGGCTTGTCAACACACCCGGCTCGCCCGAGGGCGACGCGGCCCAGGGCACCCGGGCCGTGAGCGTGCCCGATGTGGGGGCGCCACACAGTTTTGTGCTGCCACCGGGCTTGCATGCACAAGGCATGCGCAGCGTCCTGGTGGTGCCGCTGACCGACCGGGGCCAGGCGATGGGTGTGCTGACGCTGCGCTGGCGCCAGCCGCGTCAGTTGGCGGCCGACGACCTGCAGTTCGTCGAATCGATCGCCAGCCTGCTGGCCAACCGGCTGCAGCGTGCCCACAGCGACGACGCGCTGCAGCATGCGCAGCGGCTGGAGACCGTGGGCCAGCTGACCGGTGGCATCGCCCATGACTTCAACAATTTGCTGACCATCATCCAGGGCAACCTGCAGATGCTGCAAGACCGGCCGTTGGTCCAGGGCGACGCCATGGCCGCCGACTGCCTGGCAGCGGCCATGCGCGCCAGCCAGCGCAGCGCCGAGCTGACCCACAAGCTGCTGGCCTTCTCGCGCCGGCAGGCGCTCAGCCCGCACCTGCTCGACGTGGCCGCCCTGCTGCATGGGCTGGCCGGCATGCTGCGCCGCACGCGGCCGGCCTGGCCGAAGGCCGTTGTTATGCGCGCATCGACGTCAGCGACAACGGTGTGGGCATGCCGGCCGAGGTGCAGCAGCGTGCCTTCGAGCCGTTCTTCACCACCAAGCCGCTGGGCCGTGGCACCGGCCTGGGCCTGAGCACGGTGTTCGGCTTCGTCAAGCAATCGCTGGGCACGGTGCGGCTGCACTCGGTGGTGGGCCAGGGCAGCACGGTGACGCTGGTGCTGCCCACCGTGGCCGCCCCGGATGGGGCCGGGCTCGCAGCGGCCAGCGGCGGGCCCGCTGACCTGCCCGAGCCAGCAGCGCAGGCGCTGCCAGCCGGCCTGCGCGTGCTGTTGGTCGAAGACCAGGCCGATGTGCGCCGGACCGTGCTGCGCACGCTGCGCGCGCTGGGCTGCCGGGTCACGGCGATGGCGACTGCAGAGCAGGCGCTGGCCCATCTCGGCGCGCACGCTGCGCCCGACCTGCTGCTCAGCGATGTGGCCCTGGGTGCGGGCCTGTCGGGCGCTGCGCTTGCCCGCCTGGCCAGGCAGCGCTGGCCGGCGATGGCCCGGCTGCTGATGTCGGGCCATGTGCACGACGCGCAGAACGCAGTGCACACGGGCAGCAGCGGCGATGCGCTGCTGCGCAAGCCCTTCGGCCGCGCCAGTTTGCTCGCCGCGATGCGGTGCGCGCTGGCAGCGGTGGCGGATGCAGCGCCGGCAGCGCCTTCCGCTTCGCCCAGTGCAGCCCTCAGTGCAGCGCGGCCACCGCCGCCTGCGGGTTGAGGTTGCGTTGCACGAAATCAGCCAGTGCTTGCACGTCATGGATCTGCAGCGCACGGCGCCCGCTGGCCACGAACGTGATCAGCCCCTCACGCGCCAGGCGCGACAGCGCGCGGCTCACTGTTTCCAGCTGCATGCCCAGGTGGTTGCCGATCTCGGCGCGTGTCAAACGCAGCGTGATCTGGTCGCTGCGCAGGCCACGCTCGGCCAGCGCCTGGGCCCACAAGCGCAAGAAGTCAGCCACCCGGGCGTCGGCCGGCAGCGTGCACAGCGACAGCAGCGAGTCTCGCCCGCTGCTGATCTGGCGGCTCATCGCGCTGTTCAGCAGCGCCATCAGGCTCAGGTCATCGGCACAGGCCTGCAGCAGCGCGGTGTAGCGCACGCACCAGACCTCGCCCACGTCCATGGCCACCGCGTCGCAGCCGTGGCGGGCGTCGGCAATGCCGTCGAAGCCCAGCCAGTCGCCCTTGAAATGCACGCTGACCACTTGCTCGCGGCCATCGGCGGCCAGGTTCACCGTCTTGAAGATGTCCGCGTTCACCAGGTACAGGCACTGCAGTGCATCGCCGGCGTGAAACACGGCATCACCGGCATGCAGCAGCCTGCGTGTCAGCGGCAGCCTGCGCTCGGCCAGCTGCAAGGTGTGGGCAATCGCAGGGCTGGGCTGGTTGGCGGGGGTGCGCAACATGGTGGGCTCCTGGGGCAGGGTGGCAAGTCAACCGCGTCAGCATGGCGCGCTGTGATGAACCGACGATCAACCGCCGCAGGCGTCTGACAACGATTGGTGAACCGACGGTGAACCGACGGTGAGCAGATGCCCTGGCGACGGCGCGGCCCGGCGCCGGGCTTGATGCGGGTCAAAGCACGCGCCGCGCTGCCCGCTAGCCTGCAGGCTGGTTCCACCAACGGGACATGCCGGGCATGCCACCGCGCTCTGTGTCGACGCTGGCCATCGCTGCACCGCCCACGGTGCCCGGGCTGCGAGCGGCCGACACACTGGCCTTGGTGCAGGCTGTGGCGGGCAGCAGCGGTGCGGGTGCCGGTGTCGATGCCGCTGCCGGTGCCTGGCCTGCGGCCAGGGTGCTCGACGGGCGCCATGTGGCCGTGCTGGCGCCGACTGAACAGCACCCATCGGCCGAGGTGTTCAGCGCCGCTGCGACGGCCTTGGGCGCGCGGGTGGCGCGCATCGTGCCGGCCGACCTGGGGCTCGGCGATACCGCCGGCGCGGCGCACACCGCCCGCCTGCTGGCCGACTTGATGACGCTGAAGCAGGCGCTGCACGGCGCGGGCGTGGTGCCGCCGGCGCGGGTGCGCCTGGGGGTGTACGGGCCGCCACGGTCGGGCCTGCTGCGGGCCTGGCGCCGAACGGCCGTGGGCATGGGCATTGACGTGATCGACCTCTCCGCGCCCGGCGCCGACGCCCGCCGAGCAGGCTGCCAGTTCGCCTGCCAACCGGCCGTGCCGCCCGAGTTGCTGGTGATCGGCTTGGGCATCGGCTTGGGCATCGGCGCGGACAGCGGCGTGCACACCGGCAACACGTCCGCGCTGCCCCACACCCAATCGCTGGCCGACAGGCAGCGTTGCAACCATGGGCTGGTGGTGCAAGCCCTGTTGCGCAATGCATTGGGGGCGCGGCGCTGAGCAGGCGCCAGCGCAAAGTGATGGTGGACAATTCGGGGTGCTCGCGATGCCACCCACCGAAGCCGATTCCAACGACGCCCAGGGCATGCGCCTGGCACTCGACCAGGCCTTGAACGCCCAGCTCGCCGGTGAGGTGCCGGTGGGCGCGGTGATCCTGCGGCCTGGAGGCGACGGCCTGCAGGTGTTGGCCACCGGCTACAACCGGCCGATCACCACGCATGACCCCACCGCCCATGCCGAGATCGTGGCGCTGCGCCACGCCGCACAACTGCAGCAGAACTACCGCCTGCCCGATTGCACGCTGTACGTCACGCTGGAGCCCTGCGCGATGTGTGCCATGGCCTTGCTCCATGCGCGCTTTGCGCGGGTGGTGTTTGCCGCTGCCGACCCCAAGACCGGCGCCGCCGGCTCGGTGCTGAACCTGTTTGCCGAGCCGCGCCTGAACCACCACACCACGCTGCTGGGCGGCGTGCTGGCCGAGCCGGCGTCGGCCTTGCTGCGCCAGTTCTTCGCCGAGCGGCGCGCACAGCAGCGGGCCGAGCGCGACGCGCATCGCAGCGGCCCGCTGGCCGCCATCCCGGTGGGTGAGGTGCTGGAAACCGATGCCCCCACCACCGGGCCGCACGCGTGATGAGCGGCCTGCCCAGCTTGCCCAGCCTGCATGTTTACGCCCCGGCCGGGGTGGAGCTGCGCAGCGCCGCACTGGCACTGGCCCGCAAGCGGCTCGGCGCGCTGGGTTTCGAGGTGACCATGGACCCCGGCCTGCGCGGCCGCCACCAGCGCTTTGCCGGTGACGACGATGCCCGCCTGGCCGCCATCCACCGCGTGGCGGCTGCGGCGCCGTCGGTGGCCCTGGCCTGCCGCGGTGGCTACGGGATCACGCGCTTGCTCGACCAGATCGACTGGCCGCTGCTGGCGCGCGCGGTGCAGCGTGGCACCCGCTGGGTGGGCCACAGCGACATCACCGCGCTGCAGCTGGGCCTGCTGGCGCACACCGGCGCTGTGAGCTGGCAAGGCCCGATGGCCTGCGACGATTTCGGCCGCAGCGACGAAGCCGGTGGCACGGACGAGGTCACCGTCGGCTGTTTTGCCGAAGCCATGGCAGGTGCGCTGGAAGCGGTGGGCTTTCGCACCGAAGCAGGCTTTGACGGCCTGGACGTCAAAGGCCGGCTCTGGGGCGGCAACCTGGCGATGGTGGTCAGCTTGCTGGGCACGCCGCATTGGCCAAAAGTCAACGGCGGTGTGCTGTTCCTGGAAGACATCAACGAACACCCCTACCGGGTGGAGCGTGCGCTGCTGCAACTGCACCAGGCCGGTGTGCTGGCGCGGCAGAAGGCGGTGCTGCTGGGTGACTTCAGCGGCTGGCGCAAGAGCCCGCTCGACCGCGGCTACACGCTGAAGACGGCGGTGGCGCACTTGCGCAGCGTCTGCCACACGCCCATCCTCACCGGCCTGCCCTTCGGCCATGTGCCCACCAAGCTGAGCCTGCCGGTGGGCGAGCGGGTGCAGTTGCTGGTGCAGGGGCGTGATGTGCTGATCGGCTGGTAGGCTGCGGCATGGGCAACACAGCGTCTGCACGCCTCCTGCACCACGGCCACCACCAGCGCTTCGCCTGGTTGGTGCTGTGCTGGGTGGTCATGGCGCTGGTGCTGGCCGGTTGCAACAACAACCCCTATCCATTGGGTGCCGAACGTGAGAACACCTTGTTCTACTCGTTCGACGAGCGCTCGCCGCGCTACCTGGACCCGACCGCGTCGTACTCCAACCCCGAGTCGGCCTACACCATGCAGGTGTATGACCCACCCTACGGCTACCACTACCTGAAGCGGCCCTACACCTTGGTGCCCAAGGCGGCGGCTGACGTGGCCAAGCCGCGTTACCTGGACAAGAACGGTGCGCCGCTGCCCGACGACGCACCGGGTGAGGCCATCGCCGAAAGCGTGTACGACATCCGCATCCGCCCTGGCATGCGCTTCCAGCCACACCCGGCGTTTGCGCGCGACGCCCAAGGCAAACACCGCTACCACAGTGAGACGCCGCTGTCGGCAGCGCAGCTGGGGCAACGCCGCTCACCCTGGGACTTTGAGCACCAGGGCACACGCGAGCTGGTGGCTGAAGACTTTGTCTACGCCCTCAAGCGCCATGCCACCACCCGCATCGAGGCACCGGTGTATGCGGTGTTTGCCGAGTATGTGATCGGGCTGAAGGATTACGCCGCGCTGGTCAAGCGTGAAGACGCCAAGTTGCTGGCCGGCCTGCCGCAAGACCTGCGCGACAAGCCGTTTCTTGACTTTCGCTTGTGGCCGCTGGGCGGCGCCACCGCGCCTGAGAAGCACCTGCTGCGCATTCGACTGAAAGGAAAGTACCCGCAGTGGAACTACTGGATGGCGCTGGCCTTCACCGCACCCGTGCCCTGGGAGGCCGACGCGTTCTACGCCCAGCCCGGCATGAACGAGGCTGGCCTGAGCCTGAACCAGTGGCCGGTGGGCTCGGGCCCGTTCATGATGGCCGAGTTCGTGCGCGACCGCCGCCATGTGTTGCTGCGCAACCCCAACTACCGCAACGACCTGTACCCCTGCGAGGGCATGCCCGGTGACCGTGAAGCGGGCCTGCTCGGCGACTGCGGCAAACCGATGCCGTTCATCGACAAGCTCTACGTCACCATCGAGAAAGAGAAGGTGGCGCGCAAGGAGAAGTTCAAGCAGGGCTACTTCGACGTGCCCGAAATCGAGCGGCCCGAATGGGGTGTGGACTTCCGCAATGACGCCGATGATTCTGACGACGTGGCGGCGCTGTTCAAGGCGCGTGGCTTTCAGTTCCCGCTGACCACCGACATCAGCAACTGGTATCTGGGCTTCAACATGCTCGACCCGGTGGTGGGCCAGGGCACCACGCCAGAGCAGGCCGAGCGCAACCGCAAGTTGCGCCAGGCCATCTCGATCGTGATCGACTATGAAGAAGGCTACGGCCGCATCTTCAAGCACAAGGGCGGCGTGGCGGCACACAGCCCGCTGCCGCCGGGGCTGTTCGGCTCACGCGAAGGCCAGCCGGGCTTTCACAACCCGGTGACGCACCACTTGGTGGCCGGCCAGGTGCAGCGCCGGCCGGTGGCCGATGCGCAAAAGCTGCTGGCCGAGGCCGGCTACCCCGGCGGGCGCGATGCGGTGAGCGGCAAGCCGCTGGTGCTGAACTACGACTTCCAGCGTGCGGTGACGCCCGAGTTCAAGAGCGAGAACGACTGGATGGTCAAGCAGTTTGCCAAGCTGGGCATCCAGCTGGAAATCCGCGCGACTGACTTCAACCAATACCAGGACAAGACGCTCAAGGGCAAGCACCAGATCTTCTGGAGCGGCTGGCTGGGTGACTACCCCGACGCCGAGAACTTCACCTTCTTGCTGTACGGGCCCAATGCCAAGAGCAAGCACAACGGCGAGAACATCGCCAACTACGAGAACACCGAGTTCGACGCCTTGCACCGCCAGGTGCAGATGCTCGACGACGGCCCGGCCAAGCAAGCCGCGCTGGACCGCATGGTGGCCATCCTGCAGCGGGATGCGCCCTGGGCCTTTGGTTACTTTCCGTACGGCGGCCTGGCCTTTCAGCAATGGGTGCACAACGGCAAGCCCAGCACGCTGATCCGAGACATGGCCAGGTATTACCGGGTGGACGCCACGCTGCGTGCCACGCGCCAGGCCGAATGGAATGCGCCGGTGCGCTGGCCGCTGGCCTTGCTGGGCGTGGCCTTGCTG
The DNA here is from genome assembly GCA_031398015.1 of Burkholderiaceae bacterium. Classification (GTDB taxonomy): domain Bacteria; phylum Pseudomonadota; class Gammaproteobacteria; order Burkholderiales; family Burkholderiaceae_C; genus Pseudaquabacterium. The sequence goes on along the minus strand of JANNMP010000056.1, from coordinate 9,664 downwards.
GCGCTGCTGTGGGCGGCGCGCCGCAGCATGCGGGCGCGTGAAACCGCCACCGCCCGTGGCGCTGCTGGCACGGTGCGGCCAGGCGCCGTGGCCTGACGATCCGGGCCCAGCAGACGTGTTCCGCTACATCCTGCGCCGCACTGGCTACGGCTTGTTGATCCTGGTCGGGGTGAACCTGCTCACCTTCTTCCTGTTCTTCACCGTCAACACGCCCGACGACATGGCGCGGCTGAACATCGGCGGCAAGCGCATCACGCAAGAGCAGATCGACAAATGGAAAGGTGAGCGTGGTTACGACCGGCCGCTGTATTTCAATGATGCGGCGTCAGGCATCGACAAGATCAAGCGCACCGTGCTGTGGGAGCGCAGCGTGTCGCTGCTGCTGCTGGACTTCGGCCGCAGTGATTCGGCCCGCTCCACCGACATCGGCCATGAGGTGGCCACCCGCATGGGCGTGAGCCTGCAGCTGGCGCTGCCACTGTTCATCCTGCAGCTGATCGTGAGCGTGAGCTTCTCGCTGCTGCTGGTGTACTTCCGCCACAGCCGCATCGATTTCTGGGGCGTGGTGCTGTGTGTGCTGATGTTGTCGATCAGCAGCCTGTTCTACATCATCGTCGGCCAGTTCTTTTTCTCACGCGTGCTGCGCCTGGTGCCGATCTCGGGCTTTGCGCCGGGGCTGGACGCGGTGCGCTTCCTGCTGTTGCCGGTGGCCTTGAGCCTGCTGGCGCGCCTGGGTGGTGAGGCACGGCTGTACCGGGCGATGTTCCTGGAAGAGATCGGCCGCGACTACGTGCGCACCGCGCGCGCCAAGGGCCTGAGCGAGGCCGTGGTGCTGTTCCGCCATGTGCTGAAGAACGCGCTGATTCCCATCATCACCAGCGCCGGCGCCTACCTGCCGTATGTGTTCATGGGCAGCCTGGTGTTCGAGAGCTTCTTCGGCATCCCCGGCCTGGGCGCTTTCGTGATCGAGGCCATCTCGGGCCAGGATTTCGCCATCGTGCGCACCATGGTGTTCCTGGGTGCGGCGCTGTACATCGCCAGCAATGTGCTGATCGACATTGCCTACACCTGGGTCGACCCCCGGGTGCGGTTGTCATGAGACCACCCACATCAATCGGCGGGAGCGGGCCGAGCGCTGGGCCGCTCCCAAGCCGGCCCGCCATCCCCTTGGGGGATCGGCCGACGTACCCGTCGGACGAGGGGCTGGCATGACTGGCATGGATTTCAAAGTTGTTGTGCTCTGGACCGATGTGGCGCTGTGGGCGCTGTTTGCCGCCATGGCCGCCTACGGCGTGCGTGTGGCGCGCCACGACAACCTGCGCGCCACCTGGCGCCGGGTGCTGCGCGATGCGCCAGCGATGTGCTCGGCCCTGGTGCTGGCGCTGTTTGTGCTGGTGACCATGCTCGACAGCCTGCATTTCCGGCGCGCGCTGCCGGCGGCCGTTGGCCAGGCTGACGCGCGCGTGTTCTACGACGCCCGCACCGAAAGCCTGCTCGACCTGGTGCTGGCGCGGCCCATCGGCATGCGCGAGACCACCTATTCGGCACCGCTGGGCTACCTGGCCATCACCAAGCAGACGGTGACCCGCAACGGCCAGCTGGTGCGCGAGCTGCCCCGCCTGCTGCACGGCGGCGCGCACCTGAGCGACCCGATCAACCAATGGCAGGCCGACCTGTGGCGGCGCGGTGCCAGCGGCGCGCTGTTGGGCCTGGGCCTGGCGCTGCTGCTGGGCCTGGGCACCGCCGCCCTGCTGCGCCGCAGCCATGGCAGCCTGGGCGCGGCCGCGCGCGCCATCGCCACCGACCACACCAGCTACCCGGTGCGCGCTGTGCTGCTGACCACCACCGTGCTGTGCGTGGCCGGCGGCGCGGTAATGGCGCTGGCCGGCCACTACCATGTGTTCGGCACCGACCGCACCGGCAACAGCGTGCTGGTGCAGGCGCTCAAGAGCGTGCGCACCGCGTTCGTCATCGGCATGCTCAGCACCCTGGCCACGCTGCCGATCGCGGTGGTGCTGGGCATCCTGGCGGGCTGGTTCCGCGGCTGGGTGGACGAGCTGGTGCAATACCTCTACACCACCTTGTCCAGCGTGCCCAATGTGCTGCTGATCGCGGCCTGCGTGCTGATGGTGCAGGTGGCACTCGACAAGCACCCCGAGTGGTTCGAGACCGGCGCCGAGCGTGCCGACCTGAAGGTGTTCTTGCTCTGCGTGATTCTGGGCGTGACCGGCTGGGCCACGCTGTGCCGCCTGGTGCGCGCCGAGACGCTGAAGCTGCGCGAGCTGGAGTTCGTGCAGGCCGCCACCGCGTTTGGTGTGCCGCCGGCGCGCATCATGGCGCGCCACATCCTGCCCAATGTGATGCACCTGGTGCTGATCACCACGGTGCTGAACTTCAGCGACCTGATCCTCTACGAGGCCGTGCTCACCTACGTGGGTGTGGGCGTCGACCCGAGCACCAGCAGCTTCGGCGGCATGATCAACCTGGCCCGCAGCGAGATGAGCCGCGACCCGGTGGTGTGGTGGAGCTTTGCCGCCGCCTTCGGCTTCATGGTGGCCCTGGTGCTGGCCGCCAACCTGTTTGCCGATGGGGTGCGGGATGCGTTTGACCCGCGAGCGCGGGCGCTGCGGCCGCGGCTGGCTGTGCGCAAGCCGGTTGACAGTGCCAAACTGCCGCGTGCAAGTGAATGACGCCAGCCCTGGAGTGAATGCCATGCAAGGATATGACCGCATCACGTTGAACCCTGCGCAAATGGGCGGGCGCGCCTGCATCCGGTCGATGCGCATGACGGTCGGCATGATCGTGGGCCAGATCGGAAGTGGGCAATCCATCGATCAAGTGCTGGCCAGCTATCCCGATCTGGAACGCGACGATGTGCTGCAAGCCTTGCGCTACGCGGCCTGGCGGGTTGAAGAGCGAGACCTGCCCTGGGTCGGCCCGTGAACCTGCTGTTGATCCTAGCGGCCACCGGTGGCGATGCGCCCAGTGTGTTGCAACTGCGCACCGCCAACCTGGGTTTCGACGCAATCGGTGCCCAGGTGCTGGCCTGCCTGGCCAACCATGCTGGTGCCTTGGAGCGCGGCGCCCTGGTGACACTCGACCTGGAGCGCGCACGGGTGCGTCTGCTGCCGCTGCTGCGTCCGGCCTGACATCACCCGATGCTCGCCATCGACCAACTGCAAGTCGAGCTCGATGCCGAAGCCGGCGTCGTGCGCGCCATCGACGGCCTGTGCCTGGCCATCCGGCGCGGCGAGACGTTTGCGCTGGTGGGTGAATCGGGCTGTGGCAAGAGCATGACGGCGCTGGCCCTGATGCGCCTCTTGCCCGACAGCGGTGCCGTGACTGGCGGCGACATCACGCTGGACGGCACAGACCTGCTGGGCCTGCCCGAGCGCGCCATGCGCCAGGTGCGCGGTGGCCGCATCGGCATGATCTTCCAGGAGCCCGGCACCAGCCTGAACGCGGTGCTGACCGTGGGCCAGCAGATGCGCGAGGCGATCGAGACCCACACACCGCTGCGCGGTGACGCGGCGCGCGCCAAGGCGATCGACTGGCTGAAGCGCGTGGGCATCCCCGAGCCCGAGCGCCGTTTTGACGACTACCCCTTCCGCATGAGCGGCGGCCAGAAGCAGCGCGTGATGATCGCGATGACACTGGCCGCCGAGCCCGACTGTCTGGTGGCCGACGAGCCCACCACGGCGCTGGACGTCACCATCCAGAAGCAGATCCTCGACCTGCTGCGCGACTTGCAGCGTGAACAGGGCATGGCGCTGCTGCTGATCACGCATGACCTGGCGGTGGTGGCCGGCATGGCCCAGCATGTGGCGCTGATGTATGCCGGCCAGATCATCGAAGTGGCGCCGGCTGACCAGTTCTTCAGCCGGCCGCAGCACCCGTATGCGCAGGCGCTGCTGCGCGCCTTGCCCGACAGTGACCGGCGCGGCCAGCCGCTGGCGGCGATTGCAGGCACTGTGCCACCGCTGACCCAAGATTTCACCGGCTGCCGCTTTGCGCCGCGCTGCAGCTTTGCCCAGCCACAGTGCCACAACACCCAGCCCGAGCTGACGGGTGCGGCGGGCCGGCAAGTGCGCTGCCTGCTGCTGCAGCCTGGTGGGCCGGGGCTGGTGATGCCGGCCATGGCTGCGCTGGCGCCGGTTGACATGGCCAAGCCGCCGCTGGCGGCACGGCCCGACCAGGTGCCGCTGCTGCAGGTCAGCGGCCTCGGCGTGAGTTTTCAGCTGCGCAAGGGCTTGCTGCAGCGCCAGAGCCCGCGCTTCGATGCGGTCAAGGGCGTGTCATTCAAGGTCGGCGCCGGCCAGACGCTGGCATTGGTGGGTGAATCAGGCTGTGGCAAGACCACCACCGGCAAGGCCATCGTGCAGCTGCTGCGTGGCCAGGCGCTGGTCGAGGGCCAAGCGCTGCTGGGTGGGCAGAACCTGTTTGATCTGCAAGGTGCTGAGTTGCGGGCCGCCCGGCGTGATGTGCAGATCATCTTCCAGGACCCGTTTGCGTCACTGAACCCGCGCATGCGGGTGGCCGAGATCCTGGACGAAGGCCTGGCCGCATTGCAGCCCGACATGGCGGTTGACGAACGCCGCAGCCGCATCGAGCGCATCACCGAGCAAGTGGGCCTGCGCCGTGAGGCGCTGCAGCGCTGGCCGCATGAGTTCTCGGGCGGCCAGCGCCAACGCATCGCGATTGCCCGCGCGCTGGCGGTGGCGCCGAAGCTGATCGTCTGTGACGAGCCCACGTCGGCAGTGGATGTCAGCGTGCAGGCACAGATTCTCAACCTGCTGCGCGACCTGCAGCGCGAGCTGGGCGTGAGCTACTTGTTCATCACCCACAACATCGCGGTGGTGGCCTACATCGCCGACCATGTGGCGGTGATGCGCGCCGGGCGCATCGTCGAGCAGGGGGCGTGCGCCGACGTGCTGGGCAGCCCGGTGGACGACTACACCCGCGCGCTGCTGGCGGCGGTGCCGCGGTTGTGAAGCCCGGCGGCAGCAAGCGGGCAGCCAGCGCCGCTTGCGCCCCACAGAATTGATATCATGATATCTTTTTCATGGAGTGGCCATGGCGCAGTTCACCGTTCGCAACCTGGAAGACAGCGTCAAGGATTTGCTCAAGCTGCGCGCCATGCGCCATGGCACCAGTGTTGAAGCCGAGGTGCGTGAAATTTTGCGTGACGCTGTCAAGGCAGATGCGCAAGCACCCAGCCAGGGCTTGGGCAGCCGCATTGCGGCCCGGTTTGCCAAGGTGGGCTTGTCCGAGCCTGTGCAGGAGCTGCGCGGCCAGGCAGCAAGAGCGGCCCGGTTCGATGCGCCGTGATCATTCTCGACACCAATGTGCTGTCGGAGTTGATGCGCCGCGCACCCGACCCGGTCGTTCTGGCGTGGCTGGATGCGCAGCCACCGTTGTCGATCTGGGTGACCACCATCACCTTGTTCGAATGCCAGTTCGGCTTTGCGTTGATGCCGGCTGGCCGACGGCGGCAGGCACTGGAAACGGCATTCGAAGCGCTGCTGACGCAAGACCTCGACCAGCGTGTGTTGGCGTTCGACAGCGCCGCAGCGACACAGGCAGCGGCGCTGGCTGCACAACGCCAACTGGCAGGCCGGCCGGTTGACATGCGCGACACCCAGATTGCCGGTATTGCGCAGGCGCGCCGCGCCACCTTGGCCACCCGCAATGCCAAACACTTTGAAGGCTTGAGCGTTCCGGTGGTCAACCCTTGGGGCTGAAACCGCGCTGGTATTGACGCTCGGCGTCGCCAATTCAGCGCTCCAAGGCGATGGCCACATCGGCGTGCAACTGCGCCAGCCCGGCATCAAACGTGACCAGCCTGCCGCCGTGGTGCCTGGCCAGCGCAGCCAGGTCGGCATCGGTCACCTGCCGGTGGCCGAGTACGCCGATCCAGGTGACTGCGTGGTCGTCCAGCGCGTCGGGCCAGAACCGGTGCTGCGGACGGGCGGTGATGCCGGCCAGCACCGCCAGGGCCTGCTGCGCCGGCCATGCCCCCAGCCGCATCAGCAGACACAGCAGTGTGCCCTGGGTGATCGATGCCCGGCATCGCTGCTGCGTCAGGCAGACGGGCCCGAAGCGGCAACTTCAGGCAACCGCGCCAACCAGGCGCTGCTGCAGAGCAGCAGCGCCCGCGCGGCCGCCAACGCGTCTTGCAGTGCGGCCCAGCGCAACTCTGGCGCGTCTGGGTATTCATGCGCCAAGCGGTTGCGCACACCTCGCCAATCCAGCCATTGCAGCGCGTCGAGGTAGCCCAGTCGCTCAAGCCGGTCGAGGCGGTCGCGCATGGGGCGGTCTTCGTAGGGTTCCAGCAGCACCTCCAGCGTGGCTGGCAGCAGCCGCTCACCCACTGCATCCTGCAGCTTCATGAATCGGTAAAGAATCTGGTCAAGCAGGCGTACCAATGCCGGGTCGGTTTCCAGTTCGGCCCATGGCGTGTTTGGCAGCCGGTCCCAGTCGGCCAGCGCATTGATCAACGCTGCGGCGTGACGCCGGGTTTCCCAACTGGCAATGTGCAGGCGTGCTGCAGTTGTCATGCGCAGGCCAACTCGATGCTGTTGCGCCGGGCGGCCTGCACCACCGGGCGCGCATCCGGCTGGCCAAGCAGGCTCATCACCATGTCGATGCGCCGCTCACCCCAGCGCTGGTACAAGCCGGCGGTGAGGCGCCCGCGAAAACGGACCATTTCGGCCGCAGTGGGGTTTCCGGCCAACTCGATCCACAGATCGACATCGCCGCCACGGCGGCTGTCATCCAGGCGTGACCCGAACAGGCTGACCCTGCTGCCTGCGGGAAGCACCGCCTTGGCCACGGCGGCGACGTCTGACTGCTCACGTTGGGTCAAGCGCATCGCCGAAGTCTAAGACGGGCGACCTGCAATGGCGACTTCGGCGGCTTGCCTGCCATGCACAGTGAGGCGCACCGAGGCCAGGCAGGCGAGCGACGCAACCGCCTCAGGCGCATCGGCACCATGTGGGCGCGCAAGGTCGGTGGCATCGCCACGGGCATCGGCAAGCCTGGCGGCGGGCGACGACTCCCGCGCGCTGCCGGCCGCTGCGCATCCGCTTTGGTTGCCCCATGCCAGGCGTGTGGGCAAGCCCTGATCGCGGTGCTGGCGCCTGCGATGTTGCAACGATCCAACGCCTGCCGCACCGCGATCTAGGGAACAACCTCTAGCACGGCACTGTCCGGGCCCTGAAGAAATCACTGAAATCATGGCTAAGTTCCTGTCAGGATTGGACTTTTCATTGATTTTTGGTGCGGATGCGCACCAAGTTGCCGCTTCGCGCCCGGGCCGGCGCAGATGCCGAGGGTTTCCCTAGAACAAGGGGCATGGGGTGCGCTGGGAGAATGAATTTACATGTCGCTGACTGCCAGACGAAATCGGTTAACCAGACCGAACACGATGGCATGGTGGCTCGTCGATCCACGGATCCCGTTCCTTTCTTCAAGGAGTTCTGCAATGTTCAAACGAAGCAAAGTCAGCACCGGCGTGATGCTGGCACTGGGCGCACTGTCAGCCACTTCGGTGCTGGCGCAAAGCGCGCCGCAGCGGGTTGAGATCACCGGTTCGGCGGTTCGTCGCATCGACGCGGAAACCGCGCTGCCCATCCAAGTGATCACCCGGCAGGAAATCGCCCGCATCGGCGCACCCAGCACCGAGGCCTTGTTGCAGACCATCAGCGCTTTGTCATCGGCGGGGGGCACTGTCAACTCCACTGGCGCCGGGTCGTCGACCTACGGCAATTCCACGTTGTCATTGCGTGGTCTGGAAGAAGAGCGAACCCTGGTCTTGGTGAACGGCCGCCGCCTGGCAACGTTTGCCGACGGCAGCACGGCAGTGAACGTGAACGTCATTCCGCTGGCGGCCATTGATCGCATCGAAGTTCTGAAAGACGGCGCATCGAGCATTTACGGCTCGGATGCCATCGCCGGTGTGGTGAATTTCATCCTCACCAAGGACATGAGCGGTGTGGAAGTCGGCGTTTCCGCCAGCACGCCAACCACCAGCGGCGGCGGCAAAACCCAACGCGCCAGCATCACAGCCGGATTTGGCGGCGGCGGTTTCAGTGCCGTTGTGTCGGGCTCGTTCGAGAAGGAAACCGCGCTGTTCGGCAAGGACCGCAAGTTCTCCAAATCAGCGAACAACCTGCCCTTCTACAGCTCTGGCGCCACCGGGCAGGGCAATATTGAAGGTGCGGTCAACCCGGGCGCCTACCCCAATGACCGCCAGGCAAATTTCGGCACATCACCTGCCACAGGCTACGGCAACCCGTTGGCTGACGCCGGCCAATGCGGCGCCATCAACATGTTCTTGAACTCGACGCGCACGAACAAGGTGTCACCGACGCTGGGCGTGGGCGCGCCGTTCTGTGCGTTCGACACCGGCTCGTTCGTTGGCCTGATTCCGGGGCGTGAACTGAAGAACTTGACCGGCAACTTCAGTTTCAAGCTGGCGCCGGCTGTCGAGTTGTTTGCCGACATGCTGTATTCCGAGAGCAAGGTCATCCAGACCTACCAGGCTGCACCACTGCGCCGCGGCTTCGCTGCGCCTGGCAACAGCTTGCTGCTCAACGCGGGTGTCGATCCGTCGCTGATCCTGTATCCCAGCAACCCCAATTACCAGCTTGCTGCTGACTACCTGACCAAGTACGGCTACACCGCATTGGTCGGGCAGCCGCTGGCCATCACGTCCCGGGTGTTCGACTTTGGCGGCCGCCAGCAGACCGACACTGCCAAGCAAACACGTGTGGTCGGCGGCGTGCGGGGCTCGATCGGCGCGCACGACTATGAAGTCGCATTGATGACCAACGAGAGCAAGGTCGCGGGCCAGTACACCGGCGGCGTGTTCTCTGTCACTGAATACAACCGCATCATCAATGACCCGGCCAACAACTGGAACCCGTGGGCGCCTGGTGGTGTGCAGACCGGTGCGCTGGCCGACAAGCTGAAGGCGTCGCAGTACATCGGCCCGTCGTTGGACGGAAAATCGACCAATAAGGCGTTTGACAGCAAGCTCACCGGTGAGCTGTTTGCCATGCCCGCCGGCCCAGCGCTGTACGCCGTGGGCCTGCAGGCGCGCAAAGAGAACCTGGTGCGTGTGCCGGCACCCAAGCCTGGCACGGGGGACATTGCCGGTGCCGGTGGCGCTGCATTCGCCATCGACCGCGACCGCACCGTCAAGGCGGCATTCGGTGAACTGGTGATGCCGATCATCAAGGGCCTGGAAGCCACAGCATCGTTGCGCACTGACCGCTACAGTGACTTCGGCACCGCCAACACTTACAAACTCAGCAGCAGCTGGCGCGCCAACGAGATGGTTTTGCTTCGGGCATCTCACAACACGGGTTTCCGCGCGCCGTCGTTGCCAGATCTGTTCCAGCCTCAGGTTCTCGGAACCACCGAGCAGTTCGACGACCCGGCCACCAACCAGACCGACCTGCAAGTCACAGGCATCACTGGCGGCAATCCCAACCTGAAACCTGAGAAATCACGGGCGACCGCGTTTGGCCTGGTGCTGTCGCCCATCCGCGATCTGTCGGTGGGCATCGACTTCTTCCAGATCAAGGTGTCCGACATCATCCAGACGCCTGGCGCACAAGAGGTGGTGTCCCGCTTCCGTGCCGGTGATCCGGCCTATGCC
>JANNMP010000031.1:0-1930 GCA_031398015.1 Burkholderiaceae bacterium | reverse complement strand
GCTTGCGCCAGGCTGAAGGCTTGCATCATCCGCTCGCGTTGGCGCCCGGCCTGCAGGCGCTGGTGGCACAGATGCAAGACGCCGGCATTGGCGTGCAGCAGGTGCAGCGCGTGCGGGCTGGCATGCCGCAGAAACAGATCCGGGCCGAACAACATCCAGGCCCGTGTGTCGGGGCCGTCGGGCGGCGTCAAGAGTGGCATGGTGGGCACTGGTGGGCACTGGTGGGTCACAACACCCGCAGTGCATCAGTGCCGCGTTATTGCAGCGTTATTGCAGCGTTACGCCGTGCCCATGCCCCGCCTGCCCCGTGGGGCCCACAGGCCCAGTGCCCGCTCAGTTCAACAGCGTCGGCCGGTCGCCGCCCGGCGGCGTTGGCAGCGCCTGGTCGAGCCCCCAATCGGCCGCCACCAGCGCTTGCTGCAACAAGCGCAGCAGCCCGGTGGCCAGGTCGGCGCTGAGCTGCATCGCCAGGCGCCGGCCGCCGGTTTCGCGCAGTTGCAGCTTCAGGCCCTTGCCGTCGGCGCCCGGCCCCATGTCGATGGCCTCGGGCAGCAGCGGCTCGGCGCCCAGCGGCTGGGCCACCGGCTGGGCATTGAACGGCTCGCTGAAGCTGGTGCCCGGCAGCGCCCGCGCCTGCACCGCCTGCGCCAGCATGGCCTGCGCCTCGGGCAGCACGCTGGCATGGGGCATTTCCTGCGCCAACCCGGCCTGGGTCACCAGCTTCTGCAGCGGCGGCCACAGCAGGCGCACCATGCGCCGGGTCAGCCACACGGCATACACGTCGCCGTTGTGGGTGCGCAGCTGCCACAGCAGCCGGTCGGGCCCGCTCTGGTAACGCAGCTGCATCTGGTGGATGTTCATGACAGCATTCTAGGAATCCGGCCCCAGACTTGAATCGGCGAATGCGAGCCCCATGTCTTGTCCATCCCGGAGGACCAGCCCCATGCGTCTCGACAAACTCACCACCGCTTTCCAGCAAGCCCTGGCCGAGGGCCAATCCCTGGCGGTGGCGCGTGACAACCCCTATATCGAGCCCAGCCATGTGCTGGCCGCGATGCTCGCCCAGCCCGACGGCCCCAAGGCCCTGCTCGACCGTGCCGGCGCCAACACCGCCGCGCTGAAGACCGCGATGGACGTGGCGATCAACGCCTTGCCCAGCGTGCAAGGTGGCGGCCAGGTGCAGGCCGGGCGTGACCTGGTGCAGCTGCTGCAGCAGGCCGACAAGGAAGCCACCCAGCGTGGTGACCAGTTCATCGCCAGCGAGATGTTCCTGCTGGCCCTGGCCGACAGCAAGAGCGACATCGGCGGCATCGTGCGCGGCCATGGCCTGGCCCGCAAGGCGCTGGAAGCCGCCATCACCACGGTGCGCGGCGGCGCCACGGTCGATTCGGCCGACAGCGAAGGCCAGCGCGAGGCGCTGAAGAAGTACACGCTCGACCTGACCGAGCGTGCCCGCCAAGGCAAGCTGGACCCGGTGATCGGCCGCGACGATGAAATCCGCCGCGCCATCCAGGTGCTGCAGCGGCGCAGCAAGAACAACCCGGTGCTGATCGGCGAGCCCGGCGTGGGCAAGACCGCCATCGTCGAAGGCCTGGCCCAGCGCATCATTGCCGGTGAGGTGCCCGAGACGCTCAAAGGCAAGCGTGTGCTGGTGCTGGACATGGCCGGCCTGCTGGCGGGCGCCAAGTACCGGGGTGAGTTCGAAGAGCGCCTGAAGGCCGTGCTCAAAGAGGTGTCGCAGGACGAGGGCCGCATCATCCTGTTCATCGACGAGCTGCACACCATGGTGGGCGCCGGCAAGGCCGAAGGTGCCATCGACGCCGGCAACATGCTCAAGCCCGCGCTCGCCCGGGGTGAGCTGCACTGCATCGGCGCCACCACGCTCAATGAGTACCGCAAATACGTGGAAAAAGACGCCGCGCTGGAGCGG
>JANNMP010000761.1:0-6225 GCA_031398015.1 Burkholderiaceae bacterium | reverse complement strand
CCGGCAGCGATGGCCGCGCCTTGGCAGTACACCGGCTGAGCACGCGCTGGCGTCTTGTGGCGCTGACATCCACGCTGCTGGCCTGGCCGCTGCTGGGCTTGCTGCTGCAACGCTGGACCGACAGCGACCTGCCCTATCTCGACGCCCTGCCCACTGTGGGAAGCATCACCGGCCAGTTGCTGCTGGCGCGCAAGCGGGTGGAGAACTGGCCGGTGTGGGTGGCGGTCAACCTGGTCAGCGTGGGCCTGTTTGCCACCAAGGGGCTGTGGCTGACAGCGGGGCTGTACGTGCTGTTCTTGCTGCTGGCCTTGCTGGGCTGGCACCGCTGGGCCGCGCTGGCGCGGCAAGGTCGGCGCCATGGCTGAGCCAGCGCTGTGCATCGCCATCGTCGGCGCCGAAAGCACCGGCAAGACCGCGCTGGCCCCAGCCCTGGCCGAGCGCATCGCCACGCTGGCAGGTCTGCGCTGCACCTGGGTGGGCGAGCACCTGCGCGCCTGGTGCGACGCGCGCGGCCGCACACCCCGGCCCGACGAGCAGGCCGCCATCGCCGACCGCCAGCAGGCCTTGATCGACGCAGCTGCAGCCTCGCACGACGTGGTGGTCTGCGACACCACGCCATTGATGACCGCCGTCTACAGCCTGTGGTTGTTCAACGACGACAGCCTGGTGGCCGATGCACTGGCGCGCCAGCGCCGCTGCGCCATCACGCTGCTGATGGCCCTGGACATCGATTGGCAGCCCGACGGCCTGCAACGCGACGGCCCGCAAGTGCGCGCGCCGGTCGATGCACTGGTGCGCCGGCTGCTGAGTGCGCATGGCCTGCCCTGGGCGCTGGTGACTGGCAGCGGCCCGGCGCGGCTGGAGTCAGCCCTGGACGCGGTGGCGCCGCTGCTGCGCCGCCGCTCAGCAGCCGGCAGCGGCTTGTTCAGCCGCCTGGCCGAGCGTGATGCCGCGCAGCCCGCCTGGCGCTGGGCCTGCGACGCCTGTGATGTGCCCGAGTGCGAGCACGCGCTGCTGCGGCGGCCAGGCTGAGCCTTGGGGTGGCCGAGCGCAACAGGCCGCCCCAAAGCCACATGCTAGACTCACGCGCTTTACGCGAATGGGGTCGTTAGCTCAGTCGGTAGAGCAGCGGACTTTTAATCCGTTGGTCGCGTGTTCGAGTCACGCACGACCCACCACCTGAAGGCCGCGTCAGCAAGGTTTCAGGGCTCTTAGCTCAGTTGGTAGAGCAGCGGACTCTTAATCCGTAGGTCGAGTGTTCGAGTCACTCAGGGCCCACCAAACATCAAGTCTTGAAGATCAACGGCCCAGCGGCGACGCTGGGCCGTTTTTTCATGTCTGGGGCCAAAAAAAAAAAGAAGGGCACGCATCCCACGCCATTGCGACACTGGTCGCGGCTGGGCAGCTTGCTAACTAATTTGAATGTTGCGCGGTCACAAGGTCCAGGCGCACATTGCAGCTCGGTTCTTCCGATTCCTGTCGCCCACGCCGCTGGCGGTCCAACCATGCTGCCCCCACGCAAGATCCTGCTCGTCGACGACCATGAACTGGTGCGTATCGGCGTGAAGGCCACCTACCCGGAACTGCTGGGCACGCCGATCGAATGGGTCGAGGCCAGCGTGCTGGAAGATGCCGTGCGCATCTACCGCGAGCAGGCAGACATCGATGCCGTGCTGCTCGACTTGAACCTGGCCGACTGCAAGGGCTTGCAGGGTCTGCGCATCTTCCTGAAGGCCCACCCCACAGCCCGTGTCGCGGTGTTCAGTGGCACGCAGGACGAATTCGTCATCCGCCAGGCCCGCGCCATGGGTGCCGTGGGCTATGTCTGCAAGGGCAGCCTCACCTCGCAGATGCAGGACACGCTGACGGCCCTGCTGTGGCCGCACGGCGCCCCCGGCGTGCGGCCGGCAGCCGCCAGTGCAGCGCTGTTTCCACGCATGGCCGCGTCGTCGATGTACGACCGCGTCTGCGAACTCGGGCCGCGTCACCTGGAGATTCTCGAACTGGTGCTGTCGGGCTGCACCAACCAGGAAATCAGCAGCTCGACCAGCCTGTCGCTGGGCACGGTGAAGAACTACGTGTCCTCGCTGCTGCTGGCGCTGGACGTGCGTTCACGCTCACACATGATCAGCCTGTTCCGCTGAGCAGCCAGGCCGCGCAGTGGCCAAGCATGAACCGCAGCGACCACTTGGTTGAACCCCCGAGCCCCGCTGCCGGCATGGGGCCTGCCCACCACGTCGCTGTCGAAGGCCCGGCCAGCGGTGCGGCGGCAACCAACGCCAGTGGCCAGCCTGGCGAGCGCCGCACGATGGAGCGGCGTGTGGTCGACGCCGCCACCCATGCGACCCGCACACTGTTGACGGCAGCGGGCCTGGCGGCGTTGGCGCTGGGCGCCGCATTGCTGCCCTACGGCGCCGTGGTCTGCACTGACCTGGCTTGGGCGCCCTGGCTGGCGTGGCTGGTGCTGGCGCTGACGGCCAGCCTGGTGTTGCCGCGCTGGGCGCGCCATTCGCCGCGGCCCTGGCGCAGCATCGCGGCGGTGCATCTGGGCACGCTGTGCGTGGTGATGCCACCCTGGCTGCTGTGTGCCCAGGCGCGGCCGGCTGCGGCTGCCGCTGCCATGGGGCTTGCCGTGGCCGGCGCCGCATCGCTGGCCATGCTGCCCGCCGCGGTGGCGGGCCTGGTGCTGGCGCCATTGGTGGTGGCAGTCGCTGCGGTGAGCTCGGGTGCGGGTTGGGCCTGGCTCTTGTCCGGCGCGCTTGCCAGCCTGGCGGCGGCGGCTGCGGCGGCGGCGCGCCACCACCAGTGGCGGCAGAACATCCGCGCGCTGATCGACAGCCTCGACAAGACACAGCAGGTCGAGCGCCAGCGTGACGATGCCTTGCGCACCGACCACGAGAAGAGCCGCTTCCTCGCCATTGCCAGCCACGACCTGCGCCAGCCGGTGCACGCGCTGGGCCTGTTTGCCGCCACGCTGCAGCGCCGGCTGCAGCAATCCCCTGACGAGCCGCTGGCGCGCAACCTGATGCGCGCCGTGGACGGCCTTGAACGCTCGTTCAACGCCATGCTGGACATCTCCAAGCTCGACGCCGGCGCTCTGGTGCCGCGCCTGGAGACCTTTGCCTTGCGCGACATGTTCCGCCGCCTGCACATGCAATACGCCGGGCAGGCAGAGTTCGCCGGGCTGGGCTTGCGCTTTTCGCCCGGTGGCAAGTCGGTCACCAGTGATCCGCAACTGCTCGAACGCATTGTCGGCAACCTGATCCAGAACGCCATCAAGTACACAGCGCACGGTGGCATCGTGGTGGTGGCGCGCAGCACCCAGCGCTGCATCAACATCGAGATCTGGGACACCGGCAGCGGCATCGCGCCGGCGGAATTGCCACGCATCTTCGATGAGTTCTACCAGGTCGGCCATGGCGAGCGTGACCGCAGCCACGGCCTGGGCATGGGCCTGGCCATCGTCAAGCGCCTGGCGGTGCTGCTGGGGCACCGCCTGGAAGTGACATCCGCGCCGGGGCGTGGCACGCGCTTTCGCATCGGCGTGCCCATCGGCGGCCTGCCGGGCATCCAGGAAGACCTGGCCCCCGCCGACACGCAGCCCATGACCATCCTGACGCCCAGGATGGTGTTGGTGGTCGACGACGAAGAGCCGATCCGCGAAGGCCTGCGCCTGCTGCTGCAGGAATGGGGCTACCAGGCCATGACGGCCAGTGACGCCGCCCAGGCCGAACAGGTTGTCACGGCGCTGGAAGGCCGCATCGACCTGGTCTTGAGCGACTTGCAGTTGGGGCCCGGGCCCGACGGCGTGCAAGTGATCGCCAACGTGCGCCGGCTGTGCGGCCGCGAGGTTCCGGCCATCCTGGTGACGGGCAACACGACGTCAGAACAGATCCGCCATGTCAGCGACAGCAACGATGCCGTGCTGTTCAAGCCGGTGCAGCCCCGGCATCTGTTCGAAGCCCTGCGCGCGGCGCTGCGCTGAGCCCGGCCCAGGTGCCCCGGGGCGGGCGAGGCACCCAGGCCCCAAGCGCGCGCGTCCCCACGCGCGTCCACAGTTCGCAGGACGCGCGGCCAGCGCGCTGCCGGCAAGATGACTTTCGACCACTGTGAGGCAGTGGCGGCCGCTTCTAGAGTGCAGCAACACCCACGCCGGCGCACAGCCGGACAACGCATGTCCATTGAAGTGCTGAATCCTGATGCCTTGCTGAGCCCGCTGGCCGATGCGCAGCCCTGCGGGCCCGACCTCGTCTACGACATGCAATTCAGCGCGCTGGAACAGGCCGGCGCCGGCAAGCCGGAACGTGAATACGGCGACAAGCGCTACCCCGCCGAGCCACCCGACTGGCCGGCCGTGTACGGCCACGCGCTGGCGCTGGCCGGCCGCACGCGCGATCTGCGGGTGGCCGTGTGGCTGCTGCGCAGCGGTGCCCGCCTGCATGGCCTGCCCGGCGCCGCTGCGGCGCTGGCCGTCGTGCACGGCCTGGTGAGCCGGTTCTGGTTCGGTGTGCACCCACAGCTCGATGCCAGCGACGCCGACGACCCGACGATGCGCCTGAACGCGCTCGCCACCCTGGCAGCCACCGATGCCGCCATGGCTGACCTGCGCTCTGCCGCGCTGGCCCCCGTGCGCGCCAGCCTCACGGTGCGTGACATCGAACTGGGCCTGGGGCATGCCGAGCCGGCAGCCGGCGAGACCGCGCCCACCGAGGCCGGCGTGCGCACGGCCTTGCAGGCCTTGCTGGCCCAGCACCCAGCCCTGGCGCAGCAGGTGGCAGCGGCCCACCAGTCGGCCCAGGGCATCGTGGCAGAACTGGACAACCGGGTCGGCAGCGCACGTGCGCCCGAGCTGGCACCGCTGCTGCGCCTGCTGGCGCTGCTGGACGAGGCGGTGGCGCAGGCCAGCGCGGGCGCCGCAGACGCTGCGGCCGACGCTGCCCAGGCGATGGCGGCGCAGGGCCTGGCCTCGGCGGCCGCACCCGGCGGCCTCAGCGCCATCCGCAGCCGCGGCGACGCGGCGCGCGAACTCGGCCGGGTGTGCGAATGGATCGAACGCAACGAGCCCAGCAACCCCGCACCGTTGTTGATCCGGCGCGCGCAGCGGCTGATGGACAAAACCTTCCTCGACATCATCCGCGACCTGGCCCCTGACAGCCTCGGGCAGGTCGAGCGCATTGCCGGCACCGAGGCTTCGCCCTGAACCTGCACCCACCAGGAGCACCGCACCATGGCACAGAGCAGTCAGAAATTCATCGCCCGCAACCGCGCACCGCGGGTGCAGATCGAATACGACGTCGAGCTGTACGGGGCCGAGAAAAAAATCCAACTGCCGTTCGTGATGGGGGTGCTGGCGGATCTGTCCGGCAAGCCCGCCGAAGCGCTGGCGCCGGTGGCCGAGCGCAAGTTCCTGGACATCGACGTCGACAACTTCGATGCCCGCATGAAATCCATGAAACCGCGCGTGGCCTTCCAGGTGCCCAACCGGCTCACCGGTGAAGGCAACCTCGCAGTGGCCATCAGCTTCGACAGCATGGACGACTTCTCGCCTGCTGCGGTGGCGGCCAAGGTTGAAGGCCTGCGCCAGCTGCTGGAGTCGCGCCAGCAACTGGCCAACCTGGTCACCTACATGGATGGCAAGACCGGTGCCGAGGAGCTGATCGCCAAAGTCGTCAAGGATGAAGCGCTGCTGAAGTCCTTGTCGGCTGCCAGGGCCCCGGCCGACGGCGGGCAGTGACGCACAGCAGGCCACGCCGCCCCCAACGCACTCCCCAACGAAAGAGCACGCCATGGCCGACGCCACCCCCCAAGCTGCGAGCACACTGCAAGGCCTGCAGTTCGAAGGCAACGACCTTGCAGCTCTGCTGAACAAGGAGTTCAAGCCCAAGAGCGATGAAGCCAAGTCCGCCGTCGATGACGGTATCGGCATTTACACTTTGCGCGACACTACGACCGACGTCGTCGTTCGTATCGCACCCAGTTTGGGTGCGAACGCGTACAGTATGAAGGTGAAGGGGCACGAGATTATGTTCTCGCCCTATGAGAAATTGAGCCAGCTGAAGGCGAAGCCGACACTACTGGGGACACCTTTTCTCGCGCCTTGGGCCAACCGTCTTGACCACGACGGGTTCTACGCCAACGGCAAGCATTACGCGCTGGATCCGGCGGTTGGCAACTACCGTTTGGACGGCAGTAAGCAGCCGATTCATGGGCTGTTGAACTACGCCT
>JANNMP010000795.1:0-17456 GCA_031398015.1 Burkholderiaceae bacterium | reverse complement strand
TGCTCGCTCATGTTGTACGGCAGGGTGAAGGCAATGTGCTCGAACGGCCGCGCCGGGTCGTTGGTCGGCCCGGCCCATTCAGCCGGGAAGGTGGGCACCGGGCTGGTGGGCGACAGGATGAAGTCAAAACCCTGGATGGCGCCGACCGCCGCGTCGCGCAGCGCCGCCATCTGGCTGTGGCCGCTGAACACGTCGGCAGCGCTCAAGCTGCTGGCGCTGGCCACCCAATCACGGATGTAGGGCAGCACCAGCGCGGCGCGCTCTGGCGGCAGGGCCTGCAAGTCAAGCCAGCTGCGCATGCGCCAGAAGCGGTCCATGCCGTCGGCCATGGCGCGGCTGCAGAACGCCGGCACCGGCTCGACGATGGCGCCTGCGGCCTCGAAGGCACGCGCGGCCGCCTGCACGGCGGTGCGGATGTCGGGCGCCACGGCCAGGCCCCAGCCGGCGTCCAGCTGCAGGCCCAGCCTGAGGCCGCGCAGGTCACGCTGCAAGTGCGTCCAGTCGATCGGCTGCTGCGGCAGGCTGGTGGCGTCGCGTGCATCGGGGCGGCTCAGGATGGCCATCAACGCAGCGCTGTCGGCCACGGTGCGCGTCATCGGCCCAGCCACGCGGCCGGCATAGGCCGGTTTGATCGGCACCCGCCCGGCGCTGGGTTTGAGCCCGACCAGGCCGCACCAGCCCGCCGGCAGCCGCACCG
Source organism: Burkholderiaceae bacterium (assembly GCA_031398015.1). Lineage (GTDB taxonomy): Bacteria > Pseudomonadota > Gammaproteobacteria > Burkholderiales > Burkholderiaceae_C > Pseudaquabacterium. The sequence continues at coordinate 16,759 of JANNMP010000795.1, read as the reverse complement.
AGCCGCCGATGTCGGTGCCCACATGCAGCGGGCCATAACCCGCCGCCGCAGCGGCACCGGCACCGGCGCTGCTGCCGCCCGGGTTCAGCGCGGTGTTCCAGGGGTTGCGCGCCAGCTTGTGGATGGTCGACAGGCCCGAGGACAACATGCCCCAGTCGGGCATGGTGGTCTTGGCCAGCAGCACCAGGCCAGCTTCGCGCCAGCGCGCAGCTGGCGGCGCGTCCCAATCCATCGGCGCCAGCGGCGTGGCGGCGCTGCCCACCGGCATCGGGTGGCCACGGGTGGCGATGTTTTCTTTGAGCGTGCCGGGCACGCCGTCCAGCGCCGACAGCGGCGCGCCGTGCAGCCAGCGCGCCTCGCTGGCGCGGGCCTGGGCCAGCGCCGCCTCGGGCTGGAACTGGTACAGCGCGCACAGCGCGCCATCACGCCGGCCGATCTGGTCGATCACCGCCTGCGTCACCTGCACCGGCGACAGTTGCCGGCTGGCGTAAGCCTGGGACAGGGCGGTGGCGCTGAGGGTGTGCAGGGCGGTCATGTGCCAATCTAACCCAGGCCGGGGTGTGGGCGCTGTCGTCGGGTGTTGTCGTCAGAACCACGAATGGCAGCGCGCTGCGGCGCGGTCAAACTGGCGGCCTTGTCACACCGCAGGGCGCGCACCATGCCACACCAACAACACACCATGCGGCACCGCCTGGGCCGGGCCTGGCTGGCTGCCGTGCTCGGCCTGTGCAGCAGCGCCTGGGCCCAGCCGGCACCGGCGCTGACCACCGAAGCCGACCTGGCCGGCAGCAGCGTGCCAGCGGCCATCGACGCGCTGTGGCAGACGGGCAGCGCGGCCGGCTTCACAGGCGCAGGCGGCCTGCGCATCGCCGGCCGGCGCTTTGTGCAGGCCGACCGCAGCGCCGAGCAGGGCGCCATGGTCATCGTCTCGGGCCGCACCGAGACGATGCAGAAGTACGCGGAAGTGGTGTTCGACCTGTGGCGCAACGGCTGGTCGGTCTACCTGCATGACCACCGTGGCCAGGGCCTGTCGGCGCGTGAGCCGCAAACGGCCAGCACGCCACAGAAGGGCCATGTCAACAACTTCGACGACTATGTGGCTGACCTGCGCCAGTTCATCGGCAGCCAGGTACTGCCGGGCGGCCACCGCCGGGTGGTGCTGCTGGCGCATTCGATGGGCGGCGGCATCACGGCGCGCTTTCTGCAAAGCGGCGCGCCTGAGTTGAAGCGCATCCAGGCGGCGGTGCTGACATCACCGATGCTGCAAATCAAGGGCTTGATGGGCCTGCCGGCCGATGTGCTGAGTTGCAGGCTGGCGCGCGGGGCAGTGGCGTTTGGCATGGCCGGCAACTTCTTCATCGGCGGTGGTGGCCACAAGCCACCAGACCCTGCGAAAAACCCGTACAGCCAAAGCACCGCACGCACCCAGCGCCTGATCGACCTGGGCACCAGGCAGCCCGAGGCCGTGCTGGGCAGCCCCACCTGGGGCTGGCTGGCGCAGGCCTGCGGCGCTGCCAAGGCCGCCCGCGAGCAGGCCCACGCCATCAGCACACCAGTGCTGGTGATGGTGGCCGGCGCCGACGGCATCGTGCACAACCCGGGCGCTGAAGCCTTCTGCCGCCAGTTGCAGCGTGGCCCGCTGGCCAGTGGCTGCGGCGGCCCAGGCGGTGCGCCGCTGGTGGTGCCCGGCGCCAAGCACGAGATGTTGATCGAACGCGATGACCTGCGCAGCCAGGCGCTGGGCCAGGCGCTGGCATTCTTTGCCCGCCACTGATCAGCGCTGTCCCGCCGCCGCCAACAGCGCCCGGTTGACGGCCTGGCGGTGCAGAAAGCTGTCGAGAAAGGGCGGCGGCACCTGCGGCAGCGCCACCCCGCGCAGCCAGCGCTCACCCTGGCGCAATGCGGCCTCGGCAGCAGCGCTGCGGCCGGCTGCGGCCAGCGCCTGGTGCGCCACCCACCAGGCCTCGGCACGGTGCATGGCATCGGGCGCATTGCCGGCCTCGAACAGCGCCATCACCGCCATGGCTGCCTCGCCTGCCATGGCCGGCTGATCGCTGGCCAATGCCGCACGCGCCAGATGCACTTGCAAGGCCATCAACGCACCGCCGCGCTCTTTGGCGCGCAGCGCCTCGGCCAGCGGCGCGGCCGCCGCCAGCACCGCCGCCGGGCGCTGGTGGCGCAGCACACGCACCTGCAGCAACGGGCCGCGCTGGGCATCGGCAGCGGCCCAGGCGCCGGCCTCATCGAGCAGGCCGGCCGGCGCTGGCTGGCCCAGGGCCAGCGCTGCATCCAGCCGCAGCAGGCAGCGGTCGGCACGCAACCAGGCCGGCAGTGCGTCGGCCGGCGCTGCCACCGGTTGGGCCAGCTGGGCCAGAGCGCGGGCGTATTGGCCCAAATCCAGCCACAGGCGGGCCAGCACCTGGCGCGTGGCCTGCAACCAGAAGCCTGCGCCGCGCTGCGCGAACGTGGGCAGCAGCGCCTCCAGCGTGGGCAAGGCGGCGCCGTACAGGCCGGCCTCGGCTTCGTCGCGCGCCACCAGCAGGCGGTTGATGGGCGTGCCGTCGTCGTGGTCAGCACTGGCCAGCGCCTGGCCCTGGCGCGACAGTGCCAGCGCACGGTCGAACTGCCCGGCTTGGCGCAGGCTGACGGCGCAGTTCAGCAGCAATCTGCCCTCGGCATCCTGCAGGCCAGCGCTGCGGGCGTCGGCCAGCGCGGCGTCGTAGGCGGCCACTGCCTCGCGCAGGCGGCCGGCATGGCCCAGCGTGGCGCCCCATTCGCCGTGCCACAGCAAACGCAGGCCGGGGTGTGTTTGGGCCTGGGCCACGGCTTGCAGTGGCGCCAGCAGCGCCAGCGCTGTGTCGGCCTGGCCCAGGCGGCAGGCGGCCGTGGCCATGTGGCAGACGGTGCGCAGTTGCCATGCGGCGTCCCCGAGCTGTCGGGCCAGCGCCAGCGCCCGGTGGCCCACATCGAGCGCAGCAGCCGATTCACTGCGCTCGGCCAGCAGGCCGCACAGCTCACTGAGCGCTTGCAGGCGCTGGTTGTCGGGGCCGGCTGCGTCGGCCAGGGCGCGGCACTCTTGCAGCGCCTGGTCACCGAAGTCAGCACCGTTGAGTGAGCGCACGCGGCAGACCAGTGCGTCAAAGCGCCGCTCAGCCAGCCCGGCCTCGGCAAACGCGGCAGCGGCGTGGGCGTACAACGCGGCCTCTTCGTGCAAGCGCGCGGCTTGCTCGGCGCGCTGGGCGGCGGCCACAAATGCCGCGCCGGCCTCGGCTGGCCGGCCACCGTGGTGCCAGTGCCAGGCCAGGCGCGCCGGCTCGACACCTTGCGCAGCCAGCCACTGGGCGCACTGCACATGCACCCGGCGCGCGACCACCGGCGGCACGCTGCGCAGCGCTGCATCGGCAACCAGGTCGTGCGCAAAGGCTTCGTCGCGCAGCACCTGGGCGTCTTGCAGCTCTTGCCAGGCACTGGCCAGTTGCACTGCCGGCGTGCCGGTGGCGGCTTCGGCCAGCTCGATGCAGAAATCGACGCCGGCGATGGCCGCCACCCGCGCCAAGGTGAGCGCCGGTGCGCTCAGCCGCTGCAGCCGCCGGCTGATCAACTCACCCACCTGGGCCGGCCGCGGCAGTGCACCGCGGCCCAGGCTGCCATCGACCAGGCCTTGCTTGAGCGTCTCCAGCAGGTACAGCGGGTTGCCTCCGGTGTGGCGCACCAAGGCCGGGGCCAGCGTGGCGCTGCTCAGGCCAGGCAGGGCCAGGCTGTCAACCAAGGCCGCAGCGGCCGGCACATCCAGCGGCGCCAGCGTGACGACCACCAGGCGCTGCAGCTCGGCCAGGCCGTCTCGCAGTGCCAATGCGGCCGTGCCGGCTTCGGCAGGGCGCATGGCCAGCAACCAGCATGGCGCGGGCATCGCGGTGGCAGCCGGGGTCGCCAGCGTGGCCACCAGGTCCAGCGTGGCCGCATCGGCAAAGTGCAGGTCGTCAAGCACCAGGCTGTGCAGGACCTGTTGCTGCAACAGCGCCGCCACCGCCGCGCCCAAGCCGCCGGGCTGCAGCGCTGCAGGTGACACTGCATCGGATGCTTTGCCGGGCTGCAGATGGGCCAAGGCCAGGCGCTGCTGCGGCGCCAAGGCGCCGGCCCCGGCCGCCAGCAGCGGCGCCAGCCAGCGTGCCAGCGTGGCATAGGGCACACCGGCATCCCCCGGGCGGCCGCTGCCGGCCAGCGCGGCGTGGTGCTGGCGTTGCGCCGCCGACGCCGCCACCAGTTCGGCGATCAAGCGGCTCTTGCCCATGCCCGCCTCGCCTTCGAGCAGCACCACCTGGCCCTGGCCCCAAGCCTGCTGGGCGGCGGCCCAGGCATCACCGCGGCCGGCCAGCCTGGGCGGGCGCTTGAGCGTGGCCGGCAGCAACACTGCGGCACGCGCTGCCGCTGCCACGGGCAGCAGGCCCTGGCGCAGCGCGGCGGCCAGCGCGGCCATGGCCGCCGACGGTGCATGGCCACTGCCCTGGCGGGCCAGGCGCTGCTGCCACTGCGCAAATGCCTGCAGGCCGGCGGCCGGCTCGCCGCGCAGGCAATGCACCCGCATCAGCGCATGCCAGGATGCTTCACTGTCGGCGTCGCAATGCACGCCGTGCTGCGCCAGGTGCAGTGCGTCGTCGAGCGCACCGGCCGCTTCGGCGCTGGCCAGGGCTTGCTGCGCGGCATGCTGGCGCCGCGCCGCCTGGGCCTGGCGCTGCGCCTGCAGCCAGGCGCTGAAGGGGTCGTGGCCGGGGTCGTCGCCGGGGTTGTCGCCGACACCGGGCCAAGCCACATGCGCAGCCAGCAGCAGGCCGCCACCGTCCGCATCGGCGCCGGCCAGCACCACACCGGCGGCCAGTGCCAGATGCTTGTCACCGCCGATCACGCTCTGGCCGACCTGCTGGCGCAGGCGCAGCAACTGTTGGCGCAGGTTGCGACGCGGGTCAGCCGATGCCGGCCACAGCCACAGCGCAGCGCGCTCACGCGGGGTGCCCGGCGCCAGCGCGGCCAGGGCGCACAGCGCGGCAGCCTGGGCGCCCAAGGCCCAGGCCTGACCACTGGCGCCCACCACGCGGGCAGCGCCGTGCAGGTGCAGTGTGAGCGCTGGAGCGGCAGTCATGGTTGCCCGGATCGTCGCACCCAGGCGGCCGCGCGGCGCAGCCTGGCCGGCCAACAGCTCAGGCGCGGCGCTGCCGCCTGGCCACCCAGCCCACGCCGCCCAGGCCCGCCAGCAGCAAGGCCCACAGGGACGGCTCAGGCACTGGCTGGGCGTAGTTGAAGCCTGAGGCCGCGCTGACCGTCCAGCCCGGCACGGCGGTGCCGTCGGCCAGCGTCAGCGCATCGATGCCGTGCCACAGCGCGGTGTTGCCGAAGCTGGCGGCGGCCTCGCTTTGCACCGGTGTGTTGTAGGCCGGGTCGGTGGCGAAGCCGCCGCGCCAGCCGCTGGCACTGGCGCGCACCCGAAGCTGCAGCGCCAACAGCAAGGGTTCGCCGAAGACCACCGGTAACTCGAAGTTGTAGGCCCCCTCGACGTTCGGTGTGCCGGTGACACCCCAGTCATAGAAGTTCTCCAATTTGCTGCCGGCAGCCGCCGAGCCCAGTTGGCGCAAGCGGCCGTTGACGGTATGGAAGCTGTTGGCTGTCAGCTGCCATGCCGCACTGGCCGCCGCATGCGGGCTGACATGGTCGGCGGCCATGCTGCCGTCCACCACCATGCTGAAACGCAGCGTGCCACGCGCACCGGCCAGGCCAGGCGCGTTGAATTGCACGTCATCGCTGAAGCTGCTGACGCCATCGGCCGACACGCCCAGCGCCAGCGGCAGCGTCTGCCCCAACAGCGGCGTGGTGTCGATGGCCACCGACGCACTGGCGCCCAAGACACCGACCTGGGCGCTGCCGCTCCAGCTGGCGGTGCTGAGGGCACCCGGGCGGCTGTCAGCCCAGAAGCCACCCGGGCAGCTGACGGTGAACGACGGGATGTCGTCCAGCAGGCCGCCCACGCCTTTGCCGCAGCTGCCCGAGACCGACGCCGCTGCCTGGGCGGCTGTGGCCAATGTGCAAGCGGCGGCAGCGCAGGCACTCTTCCAAGTTGCAACCATGTCACGCTCCTGTGGGTTGAAGGCATGCGCAGGCCTGGTGCCACGGTGTGGCCGATGACACTCAACTGGCGCATGCACAGCACAGGCTAACGTGGCAGGCGTCACGCCGGCGTCACAGGGCGGGGCCTGGCCGGTCTTTGCGGCATTGGCCGGCCCGGGCCGGCCTGTGGCCACTCAGAACCGCAGCTCGGCGCGCAGGTTCACCGTGGTGTAGGTGCGGCTGCGGGTGTCGCTGGCCTCGCTGCTTTTGTCGTCCAACACCGTGGTGCTGCCACTGTCGTGGCGCTGGGCGCTGGCGTTGCTGACGGTCAGGCGCAGGCTGGCATCAGGGCTCACGCGCCAGAGCGCATTGAGATCGACCACCGGCTTGCTGCCCTGGCGCGAGAAGCGGTCATCGATCTCCTGCACCCGGAAGGCAGGCGTGTAGTTGAGACTGGCGCCCAAGGTCAGTGGCAGGCCCTTGACCGGCCAGTCAACACCCAGGTTGGCTGTCCACGGCGGCTGGCCTTCAAGGCGGTTGTCGGGGCTGGGCACTTGGTCGACGCGGCTCCACATCAGGCTGGCATTGCCGCGCAGGCTGATGGCCTGCACGTCGGCCGGGGCGCCGGGCCACAGGTCTTGCAGCCGGGCCTTGGCTTCGAGTTCGAGGCCGGCGGCGTCGGCGCTGCCGACGTTCTGCGGCTGCGCCACCCAGCGCTGCACGGTGGACCAGGGCACGCTGCGCAGCGTGCGCACATTGCGGATCAGGTCGTCGATGCGCTTGGCATACACATTGGCGCTGAGCACACCACCGGCGTCCAGATAGTGTTCAAAAGCCAGCTCCAGGCCCCATGACAGTTCGGGCCGCAGGGCGGGATTGCCCACCCGGTCGGGGTGGCTGGCGGTGTTGGGCGCGTCCAGGTTATCGCGGTACAGCGCCGCGTAGCTCGGCCGCGCCACCAGCTGGTTCAGGTTCGGCGATCGGTAGCTGCGCGTCAGGCTCAGGCGCAGCTGGTCACGCGGGGCATCGGCAAACTTCCACACCATGTGCGCCAGCGGGGTGAAGACCTGGCTGCGGTTGCTGACCGCGCTTTGCCCCAGCGCAGCATCGCTGCTGGTGTCGATGCCCTCCCAGCGTGCGCCCAGGTAGAACGAGAAAGTCTTGCTCCAATCCCACTCGTCTTGCGCGTACAGCGCCAGACGCTGCACGCTGGCCTGCAGGTTGTCACCGAAGCCGGTGTCTTCCTTCACACCGCCCAGGGTGCTGACGCGCCGGTCATCACGCCGCGTGCTCTCCAGCTCCCAGCCGGCGCTGGCGCTGTGGCGCTCGGCGATCAGTTGCGAGAACTTGCCGTTCATGTCGATCGAGGTTTCGCGGTTGCCGCTGTCGTCCACGCGCAGGCGCTGGCCGGCGCGGCTGCCGCCGGTCTCACTGCGCGTGACCAGGCTGTTGGCCTCGGACAGGCGGCCGCCAAAGCGCAGCAGCAGGCGCCCGCCGCTGGCGGTGCTGGTGTTCCAGCTGCCGTTCAGGCGCGCCATCTGCCAGTCGCCGCTGGTCTCGGATGTGGCGCGGGCATAGGGCACATCGGCGCCCACCGGCTGGCTCAGCAGCGACAGCCCGGTGCTGCGGTTGCGCACCAGGTTGACGAACGGCTGCAGCTCCAGGCTCTGCCCTGGCCCCAGGCGCCACTGCAGGCGGCCATTGGCAAACAGGCCTTCGCGCCGGCCGTCGCTGGTGTTGTGCAGTCGCTGGTCGAGCACGGTGTTGCCGGCCGCGTCCAGGCCCAGCGTGCGGGTGTCGGATTCGCTGTCCTGGCCGCCTTTGAAGACCGTGGCCGACAGGTTCCAGCCGAGGCTGTCAAGGTTGCCATTGCTGGCCCAGCTGGCGCCCAGCTGCGGCGCGCTGCCGTCGGCGCCACCGCCGAACTTGAACTCATGGCCCTTGCGCTTGAAGTCACTGCGCATCACCACATTGATGGTGCCGGCGATGGCGCGGGCGCCGTACTCGGCCACCGGGGCCCGCATGATCTCGATCTTCTCGATCTGCTCGGGCGCGATCGAGTCCAGCGAGAAGCCCGGCGCCAAACGCTGGCCGTCGATCAATATCTGGGTGTAGCCGCCGCCCATGCCGCGCATCCGCACCGCCCCACCACGCCCGGGCGGGCCACCGATGGTGACGCCCGGCAGGCGCTTGAGCACCTCGCCCAGCGTGGCGTCGCCCATGCGGTCAAGCTCTTCACGGCCGTAGGTGATGCGCGATGCGGTGGATCGGCGGCGCTCGTCGTTGCTCTCAGGTGCGGTGGTGCCGGTGATCTGCACCTGCTGCGGTGCCGATGCGGCGGCGGCTGGCGGCACCGGCGTCTGTGTCTGCGTCTGCGCCTGCAGCGCCGTGCTGGCGCCCAGCAAGGTGGTGGTGGCGGCCAGCAAGATGGTGCAAGGGCGTCGGCGCAACGGTGTCAAGTGCATGGTCGGCGCCGATTGTGCGTGGCGGTTTTCACGCCGGTTTGTCTGGTGTGTCAAGCGCAGCGGCGCAACGTGCAGACCGCACACCAACAAACACGCGCTTGCATTTGCAATCAGCCCACAACAACTGCGGGCTGCACTTCGGGCCCGCCGCTGCCGACAACCTGCCATGGGGCGGTGCTGCCGGAGCACCACCACCAACCGGGGCAGGCGATGCAGTACGACACCACGTTCAGCCAGACGGGCCAGGAGGAGCGCGCCAACGCCGCCAGCCATGCGCTGGGCTGCGTGCTGGCGCTGTTTGCGATGCCGGCGCTGGCCCAGCAGGTGGACGCCGCCCAGCACCCGATGCGCCAGCTTGGTGTCACCGTGTTCGTCGCCACCATGGTGCTGATGTATGCCGTCTCGGCGCTGTACCACGCGCTGCCGGTGGGGCAAGCCAAGCGCTGGCTGCGCAAGTGCGACCACGCGGTGATCTTCATCTTCATCGCCGGCAGCTACACGCCGTTTGCGCTGGTGCAGTTGCAGCGTGGCCAAGGCGCCGAAACCCTGGCCGCCGTGTGGGGCGTGGCCCTGCTGGGCATGGTGATGAAGCTGACCGACCGGCTGCAGCACCGCGTGTTCTCCACCCTGCTGTACCTGGCCTTCGGCTGGCTGGTGGCAGCCATGGCGCAGCCGATGCTGGCGGCGCTGCCCACCGCCGGCGTGCAATTGCTGGTGGCCGGGGGTGTGGCCTATTCGCTGGGCAGCCTGTTCTTCCTGCTCGACCGGCGCATGCCCTACAGCCACCTGGTGTGGCATCTGTTTGTCATCACCGGCAGCACCTGCCACTTTCTGGCGGTGCAGCAAGTGCTGACCTGACCCACCCCCGAAGCGCCTGCGGCGCTCCCCCTCAAGGGGGCGCCCCCAGCGGCCCGGCAAAGCCGGTTCCGCGGCGGCCGCTGGCGAAACCCGGCCAGAACTTCAACCTGGGTCAAGTGACGGTGGCTTCGTCGCTGCGCTGGTCGCCGCGGCTGTCGGTCCAGCGCAGGGCCAGCTTGTCACCGGGCTTGGCGCTGCGGACCACAAACTGGATGTAGGGGTTCTTGGCCATCGACGGGCCGAACTGGGCGTTGAACACCGGCCTGCCGTTGAGCGTGGCCACCACCTGCTGGATGAACCAGGCCGGCACCAGCTTGCCACTGCCATCGCGCCGCTGGCCGCTTTCCATTTCATGGGCCATCAACACGCGCACGGTGGTCTTGTCGCCCATGGACTGGGCCCGGATGATGGTGGCAGCACCCATATTGGCTCGCCTGCTCAGGCGGCGCAGCCGCCCAGGGTGACCTTGATCTCGCGCTGGGCAAACAGCACCCGGCCGTCGGCCAGCACCGCCACCGCCTGCACCAGGCTGGTTTGCGCCATCTTCACCCGGGTGGTGAAAGCCGCGTCCACGCCGTCAGCCAGCTCAAAGATCGCGCACAGCGGGTTGGGGTTCTTGTCGACCAGCAGCAGCAGCTGGCGCACGCCGCTCAGCGTGGTGGCAAAAGCCACCGTGACCGAGGCGCCGGTCTCGGCGATCTCAGGGCCTTGCACGCTGACCTCGCGGCTTTCCAGCGGCGTGGCCAGGCCCAGCAGCCTGGCCAGCGCGGCCAGGTTGTCGGCGTCGAATGCGGCGGCGTTGAACGCGGCTTGCGCTGTTGGTGGCAGCAGCCCCAAGCCGGCGAGCAGGCCGGCCAGGCGCAGGCCTTGGCCGATGGCGGTGCGGCGGTTGGGCAACGGGGTTGGCATGCCAGCATTCTGCCGTTGGCCACCGCTACCATCGCCAGCGGTGCCCCATCACCCGCACAGGAGCCAATGCCATGATCCGCCGCCGCCGCACTGCGCTGTCAAGCTGGCCACGCTGAGCTGATCTGAGCCCGGCATGGTCCACATCACAGACCCGTTCGGCAATCCGCTGGCCCTGCAGCAGCCGGCCAGCGCGGCGGCGATGCACGGCTTTGCCAACGGCTTTCTGGGCTACACGCCCAGCATCCTGGCGGTGCTGGGCGCGGCCGACAACGACGACAGCCTGAGCGTGCAGGCCAGCGCCGCTGCGTTGTGGATGTTCAGTGAATCGCCCGCCGGCCCGCCCAAGGCCCGCGCCCACCTGGAGCGCGCCCGCCGCGCCGCGCTGCCGGCCAGCGGCCGGGAGCAGCAGTTCGCCGCCGCCGTGGCGCATTGGGTGGCTGGCGACGTGGCCAGCGCGCTGGCGTTGCACACCACGCTGGCAAACGAGCACCCGCGAGACCTGGTGGCCATCAAGCTGGGCCAGTACCACGCCTTCAACCTGGGCGACGCGCCCACGCTGTTGCGCCTGGCGCTGCCGGCGGTGGCCGCCGCGCCAGAGGTGGCTGCAGTGCACGGCCTGGTGGCGTTCGGCTGGGAGCAATGCCACCGGCTCGAGCAAGCCGAGCACAGCGCCCGCCAGGCCCTGGCCATGCAGCCCGACGAGCCCTGGGCCCAGCATGCGCTGGCCCATGTGCTGCTGACCGACGGCCGGCTCAGCAGCGGTGCGGCGCTGCTGCAGCAAGCCAGCGGCCCCTGGGGCGGGCTGACCAGCTTCATGCGCTGCCACCTGTGGTGGCACCTGGCGCTGTTCCACATCGAGCTGGGTGACGACGCGGCGGCTTTGTTGCTCTACGACAGCCAGGTCTGGGGCGTGGACACCAGCTACTCGCAAGACCAGGTGGGTGCGGTGTCGTTGCTGGCGCGGCTGGAGTTGGCCGGTGTCGACGTGGGCGCGCGCTGGGACGCGCTGGCCGCACACCTGACAGGCCGGGTCCATGACCAGGTGCAGCCCTTCCTGGACCTGCAATACCTCTACGGCCTGGCGCGCGCCGGCCTGCCGCAGGCCGACCTGCTGCTGGCCAGCATCGAAGCCTTTGCACCCACCGCCGCCGCCGCCACACGCGTGGCCTGGCAGCAAGTGGCGGTGCCAGCGGCGCGCGGTCTGCTGGCCCATGCACGTGGGCAATGGGCAGCAGCGGCCGACGCGCTAACGCTGGCCCTGCCACGCCTGGCGCTGATTGGCGGCAGCCATGCCCAGCGTGACCTGTTCGAACAATTGCACCTGGACGCGCTGGTGCGCAGCGGCCAGCTGGCGGCAGCGCAGAACCTGCTGCAGCCGCGCGCCAATGCGCTGCCGCAATCGCAGCGGCTCAAGCGCCGGCTGCGGGTGGTCGATGCGGGGCTGGGGCTGCCGGCGGCGCTGTGATGCGGCTGCTCAGGCCGCGTCGGGCACGCTGACCTGCGCCGTGCTGGGCTGGCTGGGCAGGCCCGCCAGATGTGCAGCATCAGCCCACACCAGCACCTGCAGCTTGCTGCCGTCCCAGCGCAGACGGTTGATTCCGGTGTTGGGGATGTCGCACTCACGCGGGCCATGCAGCGGCAAGCCGTTGGCGCTGCGCCACAACATGTCGAGCACACCGCCATGGGTGAGCACCAGCACACGCTGGCCGCCGTGCTTGGCCAACAGGCCCTGCAAGGCATGCATCACGCGGGCATGGAACTGCACATTGCTCTCGCCGCCCTGCGGCAGCGCATAGTCGGCCTCATGGTGCACCCAGCGGTTCCACAGCGCGGCATGGCGGCTGCGGATGGTGGGCACGTCCAGCCCTTCGAGCACACCGAAATGCTGCTCACGCCACAACGGCGCGATCTGCGGCTGCAGGCCGCGCAACTGCGCCAGCGGCTGGGCGGTGGCGCGGGCGCGCTGCAGGTCGCTGCTCACCAGCACGTTGATCGGCTCGTCGGCCAGGCGCTGGCCCAGCCGCTCGGCCTGGGCCAGGCCGATGGCATTGAGCGGCACGTCGATCTGGCCCTGGAAGCGGTGCTGGCGGTTCCAGTCGGTCTCGCCGTGGCGGATGAACAGCATTTCAGTCATGCCAGCCATTGTCGGCTGATGCCGGTTGCCCGGCAGTGACAAAACGGGGGCATTGGCATGACAGCTCTGGCGCAGCGCCAGACATGCCCACGCCCCCGGCCCATCACTTGGGCATGACCACGCTGTCGATGACGTGGATCACGCCGTTGTCGGCCACGATGTCGGTGGCCGTGACCTTGGCCTTGTCGACCATCACACCGCCGCCGGTGCTGACGGTGAGCTCACTGCCTTGCACCGTCTTGACCTTGCCGGCCTTCACGTCCTTGGCCATCACCTTGCCCGGCACCACGTGGTAGGTGAGCACGGCAGTCAGCTTGGCCTTGTCGGCCAGCAGCGCGTCCAGGTCAGCCTTGGGCACTTTGGCGAAGGCGTCGTCGGTGGGTGCAAACACGGTGAACGGGCCCTTGCCCTTGAGGGTGTCAATCAGGCCGGCGGCGGTGAGCGCGGCAGCCAGGGTCTTGAAGTTGCCGGCGCCCACTGCGGTGTCGACGATGTCCTTGGCTTGCGCGCCCAGGGCGGCCACGCCGATGGCCGAAACGATCAGAAGCTTTTTCATGCGGTGAATCTCCAGAAGGGTGCTTGTTGCCAAGCGGGTGGGTTGAACCGTCTGGGATGCAATGTAGACCGATGAGTTCAGTATGTTTACGAATTGGTTCAATTGAAAGACTGATCAGTGCAGGCTTGCCGCTGCAGATCGGCGTCAGGGGGCTTTGGGGGCTTTCGGCGTCACAGCAGCAGTCGGCGCAACGGGTGCCAGCAGCAGTGCGTCCGCCATCGCCTTGACAGCGCGCAGCTGCGGTGCCTCGCGCCAGGCAAACCGGCGCTGCACGCCGGTGGTCAGCGCATCGCCGGGCAGGCTGTAGCCCCAGAAATCCCAACAGCCCAGTGGGTTGAACTGGTGGCTGCTGCCCCGGCCGACACCGGCGCTGGCCAGCACCTGCGGATACAGCAGCACGATGCGGTTGGCCTCGGCCCAGCGGTTGTAGCCCGCACCTGCCACAAAGCGCTGGCCAATGGCCTGGCCACCCGCGGGCACAAAGCTCTGGCCCTGCTGGCAGCCATGGAACACCACATGCAGCCGGCAAGCAGCACCGGCTGACGCGCACGCGGCGGGCACATAGAGCCAGCCGCTGTTGTCGAGGCCGTCGAACACCGCTTGTTGGCGGTAGGGCCGCTGGTCAAAGCGCCGCAGGCCGGCAGCGCGCGGCACCACCGCTGGTGCCAGCGCGGCGCCTGGGGTGGCGCCATACAACCAGGCCAGCAGCTCGCCAGGCGCATCTTCATTGGGGCAATTGGTGAGATACGGCGACGCAGTGACGCCGCAGGCCACCGGCGCGCCGGGGCTGGGCAGGCCATGGGCTGCACCTTGCACGCGGTCATGGTGCAACTGGCTGGCCGGAACGCCATGGCGGCGATAAAAGGCTTCGACCGCATCCACCAATGCCGGGCGCACCACCGTGTCGAGGGTGCCCGAATACAGCCACACCCGCTGGCGCGCCAGCTCGGCGGGGTTGTCGATGTGGCCATGGCTGGCGGCCAGTGCGTCGTCAGCCAGCGACGCCAGCGGGCCCGGCGCCAGCACGCTGCAGCCCAGGCCGGGCAGGCTGTTGCGCAGGCGCTGCCAGGCATCGGGGTTGGCCGGGCAGGAGCAGCCCAGCATGGCCGTGGTCAGCGAGCCGCGTGAACACCCATACGGCCCACCGGCCAGCACCGCCGCACCGGCCAGCGACGCGGCATAGGCCACATGGAACTGCGCCGCCATGTAGCCGCCCGAGGACAGGCCAGAGACGGTGGTGGCGCCGGGCGCCAGGCCCAGCGCGGGCAGCGGCGGTGGGTCTGGCTGAGGTGCCGCATTGGCCAGCTGGGCCATTGACAGCACGGCCAGCAACACCACCAGCAACACGGCCATCACCTGCCGGCTGGGCAGACTGGGCCGGCCTGGCCGCATGGACCAAACCCGCCGCCAGGGTCGGAAAGATCGGGACACGAGAGCCTCCGGAATAAATATGCTGCATTGCAGCATACGATCCGCAACTTGGATTGTCTTGGGCCAGATTGAGGATGGCGAATGTCCTGTTGCGGCGCTGCGCCGGGCCTGCCCGGTCAGACTCGAACGGACCCCGGGCGTGGCTCTGCGCGCGATTCCGGGTCGATGGGCGCTGCAGCTGCAAGCCTGCTGGGCCAGCGTTCAGCCCACGTCTGCGGCCCTACACCCCCAAACAGGGGAGGCCCGGTCGCACGGTGCAGCCGGGCCCCTGCCTGCCTGGCCACACCGGGCGTGGCGAGCAGTGACGGATGCCACAAACAATGCCCTGCTCTGGAACGACCGGTTACCAAAGTCAGCAGGCTTGTTGCCGGTTGGCGGCGTTGGACATTGGACAATACGTTTGTCAGTGCCTGATGTGGTCGACAACAAGAGCGGGCTGTCCCAGACAAGCTTGCCACCAGGGAACGTCAGGCCGCTGCACCCTACTTTGACGTGGGCGCAGCGGCTCTGCGGTTCCTGCAGCGGCTTTCGCAGCAGGTGGGTGACCGAGATGTTCGGTTTCTGCAAAGGGCAAACCGCGTGAAAACGCGGCACGCAAAGTCAACGGTCTAACGGGCTCACAGCCCCATGACGGCAGGACTGCCAGACAACCTTGGATGGGCACGCCTGTGCCCGGCCACCACGCGGCCAGCGGCTGCGTGTCAAGCCAGCACGCAGCCAACCGCTGCGCGCGGGCAACGTCTGTGCAGCGCCAACCACCATGGGCTGGAGCCTTGCTCAAAACAAGGTGCTCCTCCTCATGCTGCCAGTCCATCAAGCGCGTCAAGACAAACGCGCGTTCAACACATCCTTCGGCCTGCAGGCCAACCCGGTCAGCGCGGCTTGCCGCCTGTTGCTGGCCACCGCCGTGGTGGCATCAGCCGCGCTGCCGGCACACGCCGCTCCGCCCGACGACTGGGCCAAAGGCCGGCTGCTGGTGATGCCGCGTGCCGGGCTGTCGGCCGACGCGCTGGACAAGATCGTCAAGCCGCACGGCGGCAAGGCCGAACGTGTGGGCCAGAGCAACCTGCACATCGTGCAGTTGCCGGCCAATGCGTCGGAGACCGCCGTGCTGGCGCAGTTGGCGCACAACCCGCATCTGAAGTTTGCCGAGCTGGACCGCCGGGTGAGCATTGCGTACAGCGCCAACGATCCGTACCTTGGCAGCGAATGGCACCTGGCCAAGATCAATGCGCCAACGGCCTGGGACACCAGCATCGGCAACGGCATCACCATCGCCATCCTGGACACTGGCGTGCTGCCCACACATCCTGACCTGAGCCTGGTGCCAGGTTGGAACTTCGTCGACAACAACAGCAATACTGCCGACGTGCACGGCCATGGCACGAAAGTGGCGGGCGCAGCGGCTGCAATGGCCAACAACGGCATTGGCGTGGCTGGCGTGGCTGGCAGCGCCAGGATCATGCCAATCCGTATTGCAGATGCCACTGGCTACGCCAGCTACAGCAGCATCGCCAGCGGCATCACCTATGCCGCTGACCGCGGCGTGCGGGTGGCCAACGTCAGCATCTCAGGCACCTACAACAGCAGTGCGATCCAAAGCGCCGGCCAGTACCTCAAGAGCAAGGGCGGCCTGTTGGTGGTGGGTGCGGGCAACAGCAACGCCGACGACGGCGCACCGGCCACAGGCAACATGATCCCGGTGGCGGCCACCGACAGCAACGACGCCAAGGCCAGCTTCTCCAGCTTCGGCAGCTACGTGGCGCTGGCAGCACCTGGTGTGGGCATCTGGACCACCACCATCGATGGCGCCTACGGCGCCGCATCGGGAACCTCGCTGGCGTCGCCCGTGGTGGCCGGAGCAGCGGCGGTGGTGATGGCTGCGAAACCCACGCTCACCGCCAGCCAAGTCGAGAGCTTACTGTTCAGCACCGCAGTCGATCTGGGCACGGCCGGGCGCGACATCTACTTCGGCAACGGCCGCATCAATGTGGCCGCCGCAGTGCATGCAGCGACCACGACCGTGGCTGCCGCCGACACCCAGGCGCCGACGGTGGCCATCAGCGCGCCGCTGGTCAGCAGCACTGTTTCGAGCCTGGTCGCCGTCAATGTGCAGGCCAGTGACAACACCAGCGTGAACCGGGTCGACCTGCTGGTCAACGGCAGCGTGGTGGCCAGCGACACAGTCTCCCCATTCCAGTTCAGTTGGGACTCGGGCAAGTCAGCAAACGGCAGCGCCAACCTGACCGCCGTGGCCTATGACGCCGCCGGCAACAGCAAGACCTCGGCCGGCGTGGTGGTCAATGTGGC
>JANNMP010000703.1:0-4218 GCA_031398015.1 Burkholderiaceae bacterium | reverse complement strand
GTCAAGCTGGTCAGCAGTTCAAGCGCGCCGCCGTGCAGCAGCGCCTGGTCACGCAGCAGCGCCGCATGTGCCAGGTCAGCAGCGCTGAAAAGATCAGGCTGGGCGCCCAACAGCGGCGTGCCCATCACGCCCAGTGCCCAGGCCAGGCCACGGCGCAGAACAAGGCGCCGTTGCATCGGCATCGTGCTGTGTTCACCGCCCGGTGGGGAAGTTGAATTCGGCGCCCTTGGCAATGCTCTCGGGCCAGCGCTGCATCACGCTTTTTTGCTTGGTGTAGAAGCGCACGCCTTCTTCGCCATAGGCATGCATGTCGCCGAACAGGCTTCTCTTCCAGCCGCCAAAGCCGTGCCAGGCCATCGGCACCGGGATCGGCACGTTCACCCCCACCATGCCCACCTGCACCTGGCGGCTGAACTCACGCGCCACGCCGCCGTCGCTGGTGTAGATCGACACGCCGTTGCCGAATTCATGGCCGTTGACCAGGGCCAGCGCGGCGGCAAAGTCGGGCACGCGCACACAGGCCAGCACCGGGCCGAAGATTTCTTCGCGGTAGATGCGCATGGCCGGCGTGACATGGTCGAACAGGCTGCCGCCGGTGAAGAAGCCGCCCTCGAAGCCGGGCACCTTGCAGCCCCGGCCATCGACCACCAGCGTGGCGCCTTCGGCCACGCCGCTGGCAATGTATCCCTCGATGCGTTCACGCGCGGCGGCGGTCACGATCGGGCCCATCTCGGCGCTCAGGTCCATCGGGTTGGCCACCTTCAGCGCCCGCGCCCGCGCCGCCACCTTGGGCACCACGGCGTCTGCGATGTCGCCCACCAGCACCGCCACGCTGATCGCCATGCAGCGCTCACCGGCCGAGCCATAGGCCGCGCCGATCAGCGCATCCACCGCCTGCTCGACATTGGCGTCGGGCATCACCACCAGGTGGTTCTTGGCGCCGCCCAGGGCCTGCACCCGCTTGCCGTGGCGGGCGCCGGTTTCGTAGATGTACTGCGCAATCGGCGTCGAGCCGACGAAGCTCAGCGCTTTCACGTCGGGGTGGGTCAGCAGCGCGTCCACCGCCACCTTGTCGCCCTGCACCACGTTGAACACCCCATCCGGCAGGCCGGCCTGCTGCAGCAGCTCGGCCATGAACAGGGCGCAACTCGGGTCGCGCTCACTCGGTTTCAGGATGAAGGCATTGCCGGTGGCCAGCGCGATGGGGAACATCCACAGCGGCACCATGCAGGGGAAGTTGAACGGTGTGATGCCCGCCACCACGCCCAGCGGCTGGCGCAGCGTGTGGTTGTCGATGCCGCCCGACACCGAATCGGTGAACGCTGTCTTCAGCAACTGCGGCGCGCCGCAGGCAAATTCAACGATGTCGATGCCACGCGCCACCTCGCCCTGGGCGTCGGTGAACACCTTGCCATGCTCGGCGCTGATCATCGCGGCCAGCGTGTCCTTGTGCTGGTTGAGCAGCGCCAGGAAGGCGTTGAGCACGCGGGCCCGGCGGATCGGCGGTGTCTCGCCCCAGGCCGGCTGGGCGGCGCTGGCCGCCGCCACCGCCTGGGCCACATCCGCGGCACTGGCCAGCGCCACCTGGCGCGCCACTTGGCCGGTGGCCGGGTTGTAGACCGGCTGCCTGCGCCCGCTGGTGCCCGGCACGGCACGCCCGGCAATGAAGTGGCCGACATCGGTGGTCTGGGTGAAGGCTTCAGGGGCGCCCATGGTGGTCTCCGGCAGGGTGAGGGTGAGGGTGGTTCGGTGGCGGGTGGCAAGCCGCGCCGAGCGCTGAGTCTAGGCCGCGCCCGCGCGCTGACAATGCCGCATGAGCACAGCCCCGCCCCGCCGCAGTGGCACCGCACGCGCCTTGCGGCCACCGCGTGCGCTTGCGCCGGCCGCAACGCCGCCCGTGCAGCCGCTGACTGACGCCGAGCTGCAGCAACTGCAGGCCCTGCTGGATTCCATCCCCACCACGCTGGAGCCGCTGGACGTGGTGATGATCGACGGCTACCTCTGCGGTGTGCTGCTGCAGCCTCAAGCCGTGGCAGCCGAGCGCTGGCTGCCGCTGATCAGCGATGTGGACGGCCGCCCGGCGCCGGCACGTTTCGACCTGGCCGCGCTGCAAACGCTGGTGCGCCGCCGCCATGCCGAGCTGGATTGGGCGATCAGCCGCCGCCAGTGGTTCGACCCCTGGGTCTACCAGCTCGACGATGCGGCCAGCCCGTCAGAGACCGTGCTGCCCTGGGTGGCGGGTTTTGCCACCGCAGTCGATGCCTTCACCACGTTGATGGACCGGCATGAAGACGCGTTGCTCGAACCGCTGGCCACGCTGTACCGCCACCTCGACCCCGACGACCTGGAAGACGCCGACGCGCTGCTGGCCGAAATCGAGACCCTGGCCCCGCCCGAAACCCTGGCCGAGGCGGTGGAAGACCTGGTGCGCAGTGTGCTGCTGATGGCCGATGTGTCGCGGCCCTTGGTCGGCGGCAGGCCAGCCGGCGCAGCGGTGGCGGCGCCGCGCCGGCCGCGCGCCGTGGCGCGCAAGGGCCCGGCGCCAAGGCGCGGCTGATGTGCTTGGTTTGCATCGGAAAAGGCGGTGCAAACGCTTGATGAATCGCTTTTTCCGAGACAGCATCGGTTCGAAAGCGCAACACTGCTAATATGAGAATTTCTTCTGCGCTGCAAGATGTCCCTGTCGAGAAGCGAGCCGATGCGTTGTTGATCGCGCCTGACAAAGCAGCGGCATCCCCGGCGTCGCCCGCGCTCACGGTGTACTTCGACGGTGGCTGCCCGGTCTGCCGCCGCGAGATCACGCACTACCGCCGACAGGCCGGCGCCGAGGCCTGCCAGTGGGTGGACGCCGCCGCCTGCGCCGACGCAGCGCTTGGCCCGGGCCTGACGCGCAGCCGCGCCCTTGGGCGGTTCCATGTGCGCCTGGCCGATGGCCAGTTGCTCGAAGGTGCGCCGGGGTTTGCCGCGCTCTGGTCGGCTCTGCCCGGTTGGGCTTGGTTGGGGCGGTTGGTACAGGCTGCGCCGGTGCGGCCGCTGGCGGCGTGGGCCTACAGCATGTTCTTGCGCTGCCGCCCGCTGTGGCGCCGGCCCATGCCCGTGCCGGCCCAGCCCCAGGCATCGGGCGATGCATTGCCTGCCAGCTTGCCGACCAGCCTGCTGGCCGACCTGCGCAGTGACCAGGCCGGTGAAGCCGGTGCGGTGCAAATCTACGCCGGCATGCTGGCCACCAGCCGCCATGCCGAGGTGCGGCGCCTGGCCCGGGCCCACCGGGCCACCGAGGCGGGCCACCTGGTGCTGATCGAGCCATGGGTGCCACACGCCCAGCGCAGCCGCTTGCTGCCGCTGTGGCGGCTGGCCGGCTGGCTGACAGGGGCGTTGGCGGCGCTGGCCGGGCCCCGGGCCGTGTATGCCACCGTGGCGGCGGTCGAGACGTTTGTCGACCAGCATTACGCCCAGCAACTGGCCCACATCGACGCGTTGGCCGCACAGCCGGGCCCGCCTGCCGGCCTGCCGCCGCTGCGCAGCTTGCTGGCAGCCTGCCGCGACGACGAATTGCAGCACCGCGACGAGGCCCTGGCACTGCGTGGCAGCGCGCCCATGCCGGCGCTGTTGCGGCTGTGGTTGTGGGCGGTGGCGGCTGGCTCGGCTGGCGCAGTGGCGCTGGCACGGCGCTTCTGAAGCGACAGACGAAGCGGCAGTCGGCATGGCCACCCACAGCGCCGCCACCCACCCCGGTGCCAGCGTCCGCCCGGACGAGCTGGCGCGCTACAACCGCCTGGCTGACACATGGTGGAACCCGCAAGGCCCCATGCGGCCGCTGCATGTGCTGAACCAGTTGCGCCTGCAGCGTGTGCAGGCAATGGTTGAAGTGCATGCGGGCCGGGCGGTGGCTGACGGCCTGGCCGGCCTGCGTGTGCTGGATGTCGGTTGTGGCGCGGGCCTGCTGTGCGAGCCGCTGGCCTTGGCGGGTGCGCAAGTCACCGGCATCGACGCGGCGGCGCGCAGCATCCAGATCGCCCGCGACCACGCGGCGGGCAGCGGCCTGGCCATCGACTACCGCAGCGGCGACCCGGGCCAGGCGCTGCTGCCCGGTGAACGTTTTGACGTGCTGCTGCTGCTGGAGGTGGTGGAGCATGTGCAAGACATGCCCAGCTTTGTGCGCAGCACACTGGCCCACCTGGCGCCGGGTGGTTTGGTGATTGCAGCCACCATCAACCG
>JANNMP010000646.1:0-8159 GCA_031398015.1 Burkholderiaceae bacterium | reverse complement strand
CACCTACGGCATGGAGCGGGTGAAGGAAATCGTCGAGAAGGACTTCAAGGGCTCGATCGATTTCGTGGCGCAGAACATCAAGACCAACGACTTCGGCGACCCGGTCTTCAAGCCGTATGTAATGCGCGAGATCAACGGCGTGCCGTGCGCGATCATCGGCCAGGCATTCCCGTACACGCCGATCGCCAACCCGCGCTACCTGGTTGCCGACTGGAGCTTCGGCATCCAGGACGAAAACCTGCAGAAGGTGGTGGACGACGTGCGCGCCCCGGGCGCGCAGGTGGTCGTGGTGCTGTCGCACAACGGCATGGACGTGGACCTGAAGATGGCCTCGCGCGTGCGCGGCATCGACGCCATCTTCGGCGGGCACACGCACGATGGCGTGCCGCTGGCGGTGCCGGTCGCCAACCCGGGCGGCACGACGCTTGTCACCAATGCCGGCAGCAACAGCAAGTTCCTTGGCGTGATGGATTTCGACGTCAAGGGCGGCAAGGTCGCGGATTTCCGCTACCGGCTGCTGCCGGTGTTCGCCAACCAGATCAAGGCCGACCCGGCGATGGACGCGTTGATTGCCAAGGTTCGTGCGCCCTACGAGGCCAGACTGTCCGAGAAGCTCGCCGTCACTGAAGGCCTGCTCTATCGCCGAGGCAATTTCAACGGCAGCTGGGACCAGCTGGTGTGCGATGCGCTGATGGACACCCAAGGTGCGCAGATCGCATTCTCGCCAGGGTTCCGCTGGGGCACATCGCTGCTGCCGGGTGACGTGATCACGCGTGAGCTGATGATGGACCAGCTCGCCATCACGTACCCCTACGCGACGGTCACCGAGATGACCGGCGAGACGATCAAGACCATCCTCGAAGACGTGGCCGACAACCTGTTCAACCCCGACCCGTACTACCAGCAGGGCGGAGACATGGTGCGCGTCGGCGGACTGGCCTACACCTGCACGCCGGGCCAGAAGATGGGCGGGCGAATCAGCGACATGCAGCTCGCCGGCCAGCCGATCGAGGCCGGCAAGACCTACAAAGTGGCCGGTTGGGCGCCAGTGGCTGAAGAGGCGCGCACGCTGCCCGGCGTCAAGCCGGTGTGGGAGCACGTCGAATCGTGGCTCAAGGGCCAACCGGGCGGGCGCTTGGCGCCACGCCGCCTGAACACGCCGAAGTTGGTGGGCGTGAAGGGCAACCCGGGCATGGCATGAACGTGCAGCGCCGCATGTTAGGGGCCTGGGCCATGGCGCTCGCGGTCTTGCTGCCGGCCAGCGCCTGGGCGCAGAGCGCTGCAACCTTCAGCGTCCGATCAATGACACCCGAGACCGCGTTTGCCGCGGCGCGAGCGGCCCTCGATCATTGCCGCAAGCAAGGCTGGCAGGTCGCGGTGGCAGTGGTGGATCGCTCGGGCTTGCCGCAGGTGATGCTGCGCGACCGCTTTGCCGGCGCGCACACCGTCAGCGCCGCAACCGACAAGGCCTGGACCGCAGCCAGTTTCAAGATGCGCACGGCCACCTTGGCGGTCGAGACGCAGGCAGGCAAGCCGATGAGCGGCTTGCGCGGGCACCTGCGCGTGCTGGCGGCGGGCGGTGGCGTGCCCATCGAAGCCGCCGGCGCATTGCTCGGCGCGATCGGCGTGTCCGGTGCCCCTGGTGGCGACGCCGACGACGCCTGCGCCGATGCCGGCATCCAGGCGGTGCGGGGCGAGTTGGAGTTCTAAGCCGCGCCGTGGTGTCACGGCGCCAATCACCCGAGGAGAATGCGATGCGAATCCGTCAATGGCTGGTGGGGATGTCGATGGCGCTCTGCGTCGCCGGTGTCTGGGCACAAGACCTGGTCGTCTACCACATCGATGATGCGGCCACGCAAGGCATCAAAGGCCTGCGCAACATCCGCAACCATCTCGACGTTGATCCCGCGGCAAAGATCACCGTCGTCACACACGCGCAGGGCGTTGACTTCCTGATGGAGGGCGCGAAGGACGGCAATGGGGGCGCGTTCGCGGGCCCTGTGGCGGCGTTGGTGGCGCGCGGCGTGAAGTTCGAGATCTGCGAGATCACGCTGAAGAACCGCAACCTCAAGCGCGAGCAGTTTGTGCAGGAGGCGGAGTTCACGCCGTCCGGCGTGGTGCGCCTGGCCAAACTGCAGAAGCAGGGCGCGGCCTACATCAAGCCTTGATCGCGCGGGTCGTGAACCGGCGCTGCGCCATCGTCGGCCTGGTCAGCACGGGCGGCATGGCCATGGCGCGGGTTCGTGCGGCCGGCGCTGCCGTGCAGGCCGTCCAGGTCGCTCCCGATGTCTGGTTCGTGCAGGGTCAAGCGGCGGTTGGCTCGGCCGCCAACCGCAACTTCGTCTCCAACGCAGGCTTCGTGGTCACCGACGAAGGCGTCGTCGTCATCGACGCGCTTGGCTCGCCGACGCTTGCCGAGGAACTGGTCGCCGAAATTCGCCGCGTCACGCCACGACCGATCCGCATGGTGATCGTGACCCACTTCCATGCCGACCACATCTACGGGCTTCAGGTGTTCAAGGCGATCGGCGCGAAGATCGTGGCCCATCCCGCCGGCCGCGAGTACCTTGGCTCAGAGGCGGCGGCGCGCCGGCTCGAGACGAGCCGCCAGGAGCTGTTCCCCTGGATTGACGGGCAGACGCGCCTGGTGCCGGCCGACGAATGGCTCGACCGGCGGGACAGCGCTCTGCGCATCGGTGGGCATGCGTTTCGCATCCGGCATGTCGGCCCTGCGCACACGCCCGAGGACCTGGTGGTCTTCGTGCCGAAGGCCGGCGTGCTGTTTGCCGGCGACCTGGTGTTTCGCGGGCGCATCCCGTTCGTCGGCCAGGCCGACAGCCGGCAGTGGATCGAGTCGCTGACGCGGCTGATCGAGTTCAAACCGCGCTTGCTGATCCCCGGTCACGGCCCGGTGTCGCGCACACCGCGCCTGGACCTGACACTGACGCGAGACTACCTGACCTACCTGCGTCAGACGATGGGCGAGGCGGCACGCAACATGGAACCGTTCGACGAGGCCTACGCAAAGACCGATTGGTCTGGCTTCGAGAGCCTGCCGCTGTTCCGTGCGGCCAACCGGATGAACGCCTACAACACCTACCTCCTGATGGAGCAGCAGGGGCGCTGAGCCGCCACACACCGGATCGTCAGTCCTGCTTCATCAGGCGCCAGACCTGCCAGCGCAGCGCGAGCACGGCGCCGCCAATGATCGACGCCAGCGCGATCAGGCTGCCGAGCGACAAGGTCGACACGCCGCTGAGCCCCTGGCCGACGGTGCAGCCCAGCGCCAGCACGCCGCCCACGCCCATCAGGACACCGCCGGCGAGGTGGTTGGCCAGGTCCTCGGTGCCGCCGAAGCCTTCCCAGCGGAAGCTGCGGGCGGCCAGCGACACCGCGAACGAGCCGGCCAGGACGCCAGCCACGCTGACGATGCCCAGCGTCAGCGTTTTGGACTTGTCGCTGAACACCATCAACCAGTCGAGCGCGTAGCCCACCGGCGCGACCATGCTGAGCGACTCCATGCGGCGCGAGTTGGTTGCGAGGAAGATGGGTTCCAGCGTCTCGGGGTGCTCAGGCAGATAGCCGAGCCGGCCGGAGACCCACCACACGGCCGTGATCACGGCGCCGATGCCGGCGCCGCCCAGCCACACCTCGGCCGTCCGGCCCTCGGGCCGCCGCAGCACCCAGCCGATCAGGGCCAGCGCGACGAAAGCGCCCAGGCCGGCAGCCGCAACCGGCGTGCCGACGCCCGCCAGCGATGCGGCCAGCGATGGCAAATCCTGCCCGGCGGGCAACTCGATCGACACACGATCAAGCGTGGCGACGCGCCAGACCGCCGTCAAGCCGCGCAGCGTGATCAACGCACTGATGCCGAGCACCAGCAGCACAACCAGCGACTTGAGGTTGCCGCCGCCGAGGCGGACCAGGCTCTTGCTGCCGCAACCCGAGGCCAGCACCATGCCGAAGCCGAACATCGCGCCGCCGACGAGCGCGGACAGCCACCGCACTGTGGTGCCGGCATAGATTGTCTGGCGGGCCTCGGTCCAGCCCAGCGCGACCATGGCGTTGAAACCCAGCACGGCCACCGCGATCGCCAGTGCCCACATGCGCGCGCGTGTCCAGTCACCCATGTTGATCACGTCGGCCACCGCGCCCATGGTGCAGAAGTGGGTGCGTTGCGCCAGTGCGCCGAAGGCCACGGACAGCGCGAAGCCCGCAGCCAGCACCAGGCTGGTCAAGAAGGACAAGTCAGAGGCGGTCATGGCTGTCATTCTGACTCGCGCTTGCACGGCCGGCCTGCGGCGGCGGCTGCGGGAAGCCCCGAGGGTCGTGCGCCGTGTGGACAAAATATCATTGCATACGAATCTACCGCATCAGATGGACACCATCACTTTCTGGAGACACGATGAAGCCGGCTCTTTGCCTTGCACTGGCCTCGTCGGCTGCCGTGGTGTCTTGGCCGGCACACGCCAATGCCTTGGCCAACTGGGTGCTGTCCGGCGCCAAGTGACGCGGCGGGGCTGAACCGCGTCTTGCGGCATCATCGTCGCCTGTCTTCGTTGCAACGGAGGGTTTGATGCGGATACAGGTGGTTCGGCTCGCCGGGTGGTTGTATGCCGCAATGCTCGTGGCTTGGACACCGGCAATCGCCCAGACTGCGGCCGGGTTGTACAAGGGCGCCGACTTGGCACTGGGCGAGCGCTTGCTGAAAGAGCACCGCTGCGCCGAGTGCCATCAGCGCAAAGTTGGTGGCGACGGCTCTGCGATCTTCCGGCCGGCCGGCCGCATCAACACGCCGGGCTTCCTGCGCGGCATGGTGGAGCAGTGCAACACCGATCTCAACCTCGGGCTGTTCCCCGAGGAGGTGACGGCCGTGGCCGCCGTGCTCAATCGCGATCACTACCGGTTCAAGTAGCAGCCTCTCGCTCGAATATCGGTGCTTGCGGATAGACTCGCAGCCATCCGCAATCCACCGAGCCAAGGCATGGAAAAGCAATCCCCAGAAGACCTGGTGTTCGACTCGGTCGCTGAGTTGTTCGGGGTCTTGTCGACGCCGATCCGGTTGAAGATCATCAGTGCCGTGTGCAACGGCGAGAAGAACGTGTCCGAGCTGCTCGCCAAGATCCACACCACGCAGCCGAACATGTCGCAGCATCTGAGCATGCTCTACCGCAGTGGCGTGCTGGCCAAGCGCCGCGAGGGCACGCAGATGTACTACCGGCTGCAGAGCGAGCGGGTGGCCACGCTGTGCCGGGCGGTGTGCACGCAGGTGGCGATCGAGCTGGAGAGCGACCAGCAGCTGCCGGCCTCCGATCGGCTCGTTCCTGCCAACCATCGTTGATGGCGCAAGTCACGGAACGTGTGCGCATGTGGGCTCCCAATGCGCGCGCCCGCCGGCTGGCGCCGGTTCGCACGACCCCCGGCCGCCAGCGCTTCTGACACGGCACCGGGAACAGTCGTCAGCCGCGGCTGATCGCTTGTCGATTGCGCCGAAGGATTCTGGATGGAGACACGCGCTCTCGCGAACCACAAGGGTGGCGTCGGCAAGTTGCGGCGCACAAGGCAACGCCGGGTCAGTGTCGATGGGTGTGATGCGCGTCAGGCACATGCGGATGCGAGTGCTGCTGTGGCGCGTGCCGGTGCTGGTGGCTGTGCATGCCATCGAGCGCCTGATCGTGCGCGTGGCTGTGATGACCGTCGTCGTGACGGTGCGCGTGTTCGTGTTCCAGCGCTTCGTGCTCATGCGCGTGCGCATGAGACTCCGCCAAATGCAGCACCACGCCCGCGAGCATCAGCGCCCCGCCCACGGCCATCAGCGCGCCAGTGCTGCGATCGCCCAGCGCCACGGCGAGCGCTGCGCCGATGAAGGGCGCGAAGGCGAACACCGAGCCGGTGCGCGCAGCGCCGAAAGCGCGCTGCGCAAGCAGGTACAAGCGCAGGCTCAAGCCGTAGCCAGTGGCCCCAACCGCCAACAGCGCCACTGCGCTGACAGCACCTGGCCATGGTTCTGCGGCCAGCCAGGCGAGCAGGGCAGTTGCCGCTGCGCCCAGGCTGCCTTTGGCCATCACCACCTGGCTCGGGTCGCGCTCAGCGACGCCGCGAGAAAGCGTGTTGTCCACGCCCCAGGCGGCGGTGGCGAGCATCACCGCGAGCAGACCGTGCATCTGCGCGCCACCGCCCCGGCTCTGGTCGAGCACCAGGACGATGCCGCCGGCAAGAAGCAACACCATCGCCGCCCAGACCCGCCTGTCCATCGTCTCGTGGTAAAGCCACCGCGCCAGCACCACAGTGACCAAGGCTTCGAGGGTGAGCATCAGCGATGCGCTGGTGCCGCTGGTGCGTTGCAGGCCCCACGCCAGCGCCACGGGCCCGACCACGGCGCCAAATCCTGCCATGGCCAGCAGGCGCGGCCAGTCACTGCGGGTCAGCCGCGCCTCACGCTCGCGGGGGCGACGCGACAGCGCCCCGACAAGCGCAGCACCCGCGTACAGAAGCGCCGCCGTGGTGAACGCGCCCACGCCGACGCCCAGGCGTTGCAGCAGCGGAGTGCTGATGCCGAACAACGCCGCCGCCGCCAGCGCCAGGGCGCCGCCCTTGAGGGCCGGCAACGCATTCATCGGAGATTTCGCTGCGACATGGCGGCCTCTTACTTCACCGTGAAGCGCACCGTGATCGCCTTCGCATTGGGCGTCACCAGGGCTGCCACCACCTTGGCGCCGCTGGCCAGCTTGATGCCCTTGGCTTCGAGCTTGTCGTCGGCGGCGACGAGTTCGGCTTCCGACTTGTCGGCGCCGTTGAGCACGGTCAGCTTGCCCTTCAGACCGGTCGGCGCCATCGGCTTGCCGTGGTCCTCGACATAGATCGCCGCACCGTTGGCGGTGCCCACCAGTTCGAACGACAGATCACCCGCGGCCTGGACCACGCCGCCGTGTTTGGGCTTGTCTGTGGCGTGGGCGAGCGCAGCGTTGAAGCCGAGTGCGGCCAGGCCGAGCAGCGCGGCGGTCAGGAAATTCTTCATCATGTCGAAATTCTCCAGATTGCGGCGCACTCGCAACAGGCGGCGCCGCTTGGGCCTGATCTTGCATTGGGTGGCGGTCAATAGGCTTCACGTGCCTGCGGCAGCGCAGGGGTGTGCGCGTCCTCGGCCAGCAGCCGTTCGGTGGGCAAGCGGCCGAAGAGCCAGAACAGCACCGGCGTCAGCAGCGTGTCGAGCAGCGTCGAACTGACAAGCCCGCCGAAGATCACCACCGCGACCGGGTGCAGGATCTCCTTGCCCGGCGCGTCGGCGGCCAGCAGCAACGGTGTCAGCGCGAAGGCCGCGACCAGCGCCGTCATCAGCACGGGGGTCAGCCGCTCCAGCGAGCCGCGAATGATCATCGGCTGGCCAAAGCGCTCGCCTTCGAACTTGCACAGGTTGATGTAGTGGCTGATCTTGAGGATGCCGTTGCGCGTGGCGATGCCGGCCAGCGTGATGAAGCCCACCATCGATGCGACCGACAACTGAACTCCGGCCAACCACATGGCGACGACAGAGCCGATCAGCGCGAGTGGGATGTTGGCCATGATGATCGACGCCAGCACCGCCGACTGGTAGCGCGAGTACAGCACCAGGAACATCATCGTCAGCGACACCAGCGACAGGCCGGCGATCAGCGTGGTCGCTTGCTCCTGGGCCTGGAACTGGCCTTCGAGGCTGACGAAAATCCCGCTGGGCAACGGCTGCTTGGCGATCAGTGCGCGGATGTCGGCGATCACCCGCCCCATGTCGCCGCCGTCGGTGTTGGCATAGACGACGATGCGCCGACGGCCGTTCTCGCGGCCAATCTGGTTCGGGCCGTCGGTCTCCTCCACCGTCGCGATGGCCGACACCGGCAGCCGGCCGGCGGGCGTGTCGATCAAGGTGCGTGCCAGGTCCTGCGGGCTGCGCTGGTTGTCCGGCAGGCGCAGCACCAGCTCGTAGCGGCGCGAGCCGTCGACGATCTGCGCACCATGCGCGCCGTCGGTCAGCGCCTGCAGCACGCGGATCGCCTCGCCCGGCGCCAGCCCCGCCTGCGCGGCCTTGCGGTGGTCCAGGCGCACCGTGATCTGCGGGATCAGCACCTGCTTTTCCACCGTCAGGTCGACCAGCCCCGGCACTTGGCTCAACTGCGTGCGCAGGC
>JANNMP010000578.1:0-2594 GCA_031398015.1 Burkholderiaceae bacterium | reverse complement strand
GAGCGCCAGGTCAAAGCCGTCGCGCTGCAGATCACGGCGCTCGAAGCTGGCATCGAGCCGCACGTCCACGCCCGGGTGCTCGCGGGTGAAGCCGGCCAGGCGCGGGATCAGCCACAGCGACGCAAAGCTGGGCGTGGTGGTCAACGCCAGCGTGGCGCGCGCCGCCGGTGCGCGGATGGCGGCCACCGCATCGCCCAATTGCGCCAGCGCGGTGGTGGTGGCCGCCAGCAGGCGCGTGCCGGCGTCGGTGAGCAGCAGCGCGCGGTGCCGGCGCTGGAACAGCGGCGTGCCCAGCGCGGCTTCCAGCGCCTGAACCTGCCGGCTCAGCGCCGATTGGGTGATGAAGCGCTCAGCCGCCGCAGCGGTGATCGAGCCGCGCCGGGCCACGGCCTCGAAGGCCACCAACAGGTCAAGCGGTGGCAGGCGATTGCTGTTTGACATGCGCTACGGGAATACGAAGGATGCAAATTCACCGTTTGTCGGCTGGCTTCTGCCTGCTGATACTGCAGGCACGGCACCGGACAACAGCATGCATTCACATGCAACCGGTGCATTCAAGGAGTCTGCCATGCATCTCGACATCCACCAAGCATTGGTCCCCCTCACCAGCCCGGTGCCACTGCGCCTGGCCAGCGCGCGTGGCACCCGCGTGCGCAGCTTGGCCGGCACGCTGTGGGTCACCATCGACGGCGACCTCGACGACCACATGCTCGAACCCGGCCAATCACTGGTGATCGACAGCGACCAGCCGGTGCTGGTGAGCCCGTTGAACGGCACCGCCACCGTGGGCCTGTGCGACCAGCCGCAGCCCGAGCACAGCGCCTGGCAGCGCCTGCGCCTGCGGCTGGGCACGCTGCTGCCCGCTCGCCCTGGGCTGGCGCTGCTGCCTGCGGCGGCCTGATCAGCGGCCTGATCCAGGCAGCTCGGCGCGGCGTGGCAAGTCAGCGCCGCGCCGGCTGCAGGTGATGGCCGCAGCCCGCGCGGCAAAGCCCAGCGCCTGGGCCAGGGCCGCCGCGTCAACATCAGCCAGCGCGGCGGGTGTGAGGCGGCCGGTTTCAGCGGCCCAGGTCAACAGCGCGGCCTGGAAGGTGTCGCCCGCACCCACCGTGTCGACCACCGTCACCGCCACTTGCGGCGCGCGCACGCTGGCACGCGCGGTGAAGCCGATGGCACCTTCGGCGCCGCGCGTCACCACCACCAGCGGCGTGCCGGCCGCCAGCGCCTGGGCCGCGAACTGCTCCACCGGCTGGCCGGGATAGAGCAGCGCCAGGTCTTCGTCGCTGACCTTCAGCAGGTGGGTGCGCGGCAGCATCCACTGCAGCGTGGCGCGCCACACCTCCAGATCCGGCTCGACATTGGCGCGGATGTTGGGGTCGTAGCTGATCACGCTGCGCCGGTGTTCACGCTCGACCAGCGCACGCTGGGTGGCTCCCACCGGCTGCACCACCATCGCATAGCTGCCGAAGTGGAAGGCCTTGGCCGCTGCGGGGATGGCTGCCAGATGCTCGGTGCGCGGCTGGCGGTCGGCGGCGCCGTGGCCGTAGAAGGCATACGAGGGCACGCCCTGGGCGTTCAGGCCGATCAGGCTGAGCGTGGTGGGCGCGTCCACCCGGGGCACGGCGGCGGCGTCGATGCCCTCGTCGGCCAGCGCCTGCATCAGCCGCTCACCGGCAAAGCCGGTGCCGATGCCGCCGAAAAAACCCACCGGCTGGCCCAGGCGTGCCAGGCCCATCGCCACATTGAACGGGCTGCCGCCGATGCGGCCGTCAAAACCGATGCCGGTGGAGGTGTTGCCGGTGGCAAACACGTCGAACAGCGCTTCTCCGCAGACGATGAACATGTCGAGGTTCTCCTTCGGGTAATCCATTAATCAATCAACTTGATTTATTAAAACATGGTGGCCACAATGCAGCCATCCGTTGAATCCCCAACGGCAGCGGCCACCAAGCCCGAGCGGCCCGGAACACCCCCTCAGGAGACCCATCCATGCGCACCCCCTTCATCGCTTCTGTTCTGGCCCTGGCGGCCGGCGCTGTGTTTGCCCAGGCCCAACCAGTGATCGGCCTGATCACCAAGACCGACACCAACCCCTTCTTCGTGAAGATGAAAGAGGGCGCCGAGGCCGCCGCCAAGGCCAAGGGCGCCAAGCTGCTGAGCGGTGCGGGCAAGACCGACGGCGACAACGCCGGCCAGATCGCCCACATGGAGAACATGATCGCCGCTGGCGCCAAGACCATCCTGATCACACCCAGCGACAGCAAGGCCATCGTGCCGGCGCTGAAAAAAGCGCGTGACAAGGGTGTGATGGTCATCGCGCTGGACAGCCCCACCGACCCGGTGGACGCCACCGACGCGCTGTTCGCCACCGACAACTACCAGGCCGGCGTGTTGATCGGCCAGTACGCCAAGGCGGCGCTCGCTGCTGCGGCACCGGGCAAACCGGCCAAGATCGTCACGCTCGACCTGTTCCCCGGCCACCCGGTGGGCGCGCAGCGCCACAACGGCTTCCTGAAGGGCTTTGGCCTGGCCGCGCCCGACGCCAAGAGCAACGAGCTGGGCAAGGCCGCCGAAGTGGTGTGCATGGCCGACAGCTT
>JANNMP010000558.1:0-1881 GCA_031398015.1 Burkholderiaceae bacterium | reverse complement strand
CCTTCGTGCTGCAGCGCACTGAGCACGCCAAGCACGGCCCGCAGCCACCCACCTATGTGTTGGGCACCGCCACCGCCTGCTGGAACCGCCAGATCAGCGCCATGCCCGACTTGACCGTCACTGCCGCCAGCCAGAGCGGTGCCCAGGCCTTTGCGATGGCCGGGCTGGCGCCCAAAGACGTGCAGGTGGCCGAGTTGTACGACGCCTTCACCATCAACACCCTGTTGTTCCTCGAAGACCTGGGCTTCTGCGCCAAGGGCGAGGCCGGTGCGTTCGTAGAAAGCGGCGCCATCGGCCCCGGTGGCAGCCTGCCGGTCAACACCAACGGCGGTGGCCTGAGCTGCACCCACCCCGGCATGTACGGCATCTTTGCCTTGATCGAAGCCGTGCAGCAGTTGCGCGGCCAGGCCGGTGAGCGCCAGGTGGCGGGCGTGAACGTGGCGCTGGCGCATGGCAACGGCGGCACGCTCAGCAGCCAGGCCACGGCCATCCTGGGCACGGCCAACGCACTGTGAGGTCAAGCACATGATCCGCGACGAAGAAACCACCCAGGCCCTGGTCAGCACCGTGGAGCGCTTCGTGCGCGAGCGCCTGCGCCCGCTGGAGCACCAGGTCGCCGAGACCGACCAGATCCCGCCCGACGTGGTGCAAGACATGCGCGAAATGGGCCTGTTCGGCCTCACCATCCCCGAGGCCCACGGTGGCCTGGGCCTGACGATGGAAGAAGAAGTGCGGGTGATGGTCGCGCTGGGCCACACCTCACCGGCCTTCCGCTCGGTGATCGGCACCACGGTGGGCATCGGCTCGCAGGGCATCGTGTTCGACGGCACGCCAGAACAGCAGGCGATGTGGCTGCCCAAGCTCGCCACCGGCGAGATGATCGCCAGCTTTGCATTGACCGAGCCGGGTGCGGGGTCTGATGCCGCGTCGCTGCGCACCACGGCAATCAAGGATGGTGACCACTACATCGTCAACGGCAGCAAGCGCTACATCACCAATGCACCGCAGGCCGGGCTGTTCACGCTGATGGCGCGCACCGACCCGGCGGTCAAGGGCGCGGGTGGTGTGTCGGCCTTCATCGTCGATGCCAAGAGCCCCGGCATCAGCCTGGGGCTGCCCGACAAGAAGATGGGCCAGCGCGGCGCCCACACCTGCGACGTGATCTTCGACAACGTGCGCGTGCCCGCAGCCAACTTGATCGGCGGCCAAGAGGGCCAGGGTTTCAAGATGGCGATGCGGGTGCTCGACAAGGGCCGCATCCACATCGCCGCCATCTGCGTGGGCGTGGCCAAGCGCATGCTGGCCGACGCGCTGGCCTACGCCGCTGAGCGTAAGCAGTTCGGCCAGGCCATCGGTGACTTTCAACTGGTGCAGGCGATGCTGGCCGACAGCCAGACCGAGATCTACGCCGCCCACTGCATGGTTCTGGACGCCGCCCGCCGCCGCGACAACGGCCAACCGGTGGCCACCGAAGCCGCCTGCTGCAAGCTGTTTGCCAGCGAGATGTGCGGCCGCGTGGCCGACCGCGCGGTGCAGATCTTCGGCGGCGCAGGTTACATGGCCGAATACGGCATCGAGCGTTTCTACCGCGATGTGCGCCTGTTCAGGCTGTATGAGGGCACGTCGCAAATCATGCAACTGGTGATCGGGCGCAACCTCATGAAAGCCCATCGATAGGCTTGTCTTGTCGGGGGGCGTTGCTGCCTGTCGTTGCTTGTGCTGAAAGCAGGCGTTCAACGATCTGAGCGATCGCGCCGGGCCGGGCGGGCGTGTTCTGCTCCAATCGGGATAGGGGCCGGCACACTGGCCGGGCCCCTCCCACACCACCCGGCATGCGGGTCCGCACCGGGCGGTTCGAGAAGTTGCGGTCAGGAGAATTTG
>JANNMP010000520.1:0-3058 GCA_031398015.1 Burkholderiaceae bacterium | reverse complement strand
CAGCTGGAGGCGATGTGGGCACAAGAGCGCGCCGAGCAAACCGCGCGCCGCAACCGCCAGGGTTGGCAGGGCGATGCCGGCAGCGCCACCGACAGTGACGACGGCCCGCGCTGATCAGCGCAACCCATCCCACAGCAGCTTGCTGCCGGTGAGCAGCAGGCCCACCGAAAACAAGCGGTAGAGCAGCGCCTGCGCAATGTGGCGCACCACCCGCACGCCCAGCCACACGCCCAGCGGCGCCACCGGCAGCAGCAGCAGCGGCAGCATCGCCACCGCCTGCGGCACCGGCACGGCCAGCGCCATCAGCGGCACACCCAGTGCACCAAAGCCGGCGCCGAAGCCGCTCTTGCAGATGCCCACCAGCAGCACGGCGGGCACGGCCACCGCGTAGAACAAAGGGTCGGTGATCAGCGGCATGCACCAGCGCCGTCACAGCAGACGGCAGGCGGCGTCGAAATCCAGCCGCGGTCTGCGTGGGAATAGCTTGGCCGGGTCACCCTGGCCCAGCGTGCAGATGAAATTGGTCTTCACCGCCGTGCCGGCCCAGAACGCGGCATCGAGCTTGGCCGCGTCGAAGCCGCTCATCGGCCCGCAGTCCAGCCCCAGCGCGCGTGCCGCCATGATCAGGTAGCCACCCTGCAGGCTGCTGTTGCGAAACGCCGATGCTTCAATCGCCGCCGGTTTGCCGGCAAACCTGTCGCGCGCATCGGCATGCGCAGACAGCTGCGGCAGCTTGTCGTGGAACAACAGGTCCATGCCGATGATCACCGTCACCGGCGCCTGCGTCACCTTGGCGATATTGCCGGCCGACACACAGGCCAGCAGCCTGGCCTTGGCCTCGGCGCTGCGCACGAACAACAAGCGCGCTGGGCAACTGTTGGCCGCCGTGGGGCCGAACTTCATCAAGTCATAGAGCTGGTGCAGCGTGGCATCGGCCACCGGTGTGGGCAAGTAGCCGTTCTGGGTGCGGGCGGCGCTGAACAGTTCGGCCAGGGCGTCGGGTGTCAAGGGCATGGGGTGGGTGGGGCGGTGCCTGCTGAGGGATGGACGGACAATTGTGGGATGTTCCAACCGTCCCAGCACGATGTGCGCCGCTTCTTCTGCGACACCCGGCGCAAGCAGGTCGATGGCCTGCCGTTGACCCCGATGGAAGCCATGGCCGCCGACTGGGTGGCCGAACACCCCGAGTACCACGCCGACCTGGCCGACCTGGATGCCGCGCTGGCAGCGGTCTACACCGTGGAAGACGGCCGCACCAACCCGTTCCTGCACCTGGCCATGCACCTGAGCATTGCCGAGCAATGCAGCATCGACCAGCCCACCGGCATCCGCCAGGCGGTGGCGCTGCTCGCCGCACGCCGCAATGCCCTGCACGCCGCCCACCATGAGGTGATGGAATGCCTGGGCGAGATGGTCTGGGCCAGCCAGCGCAGCGGCCTGCCACCCGACGGCCAGGCCTACATCGACGCAGTGCGGCGCCGCGCCACGGCATGACGCGCGTGCGGCAGCGCAACGCTCAGGTGGGGGCGTAGCCCTGTTCGGTGAGCGCGGTGGCAAAGGCTTCACGCGGCTGCAGTGAGGTGATGCGCACCGCATGCGTCGGCAGGTCGATCTGCAGCGTGGCCTGGCTGTCCACTGCCTGCACCGTCTCGGTGACGGTGCGCACGCAGTGGCCGCAGGTCATGGTGGGCAAGGTCAGTTCGATCATGGTGGGGCTCCGGTGGATGCTGGGCAAAGCAAGTGCGGGCGGGGGTGGGCAAATGCAAGCCAGGCCTGATCTTGCACCGGCTGCCGGCGCGGTGCCGCTGGCCAGCGCGCTGCGCCTTCGCATAGATGGCATGACCTGCGCCAGCTGTGTGGCGCGGGTCGAGACGACACTGCGGCGCCAGCCCGGTGTGGCCGAGGTCAGCGTCAACCTGGCCACCGACGGCGTGGTGGTCGAAGGCCGCAGCCACCTCGATGAACGCCTGCTCACCGGTGAAAGCCGGCCGGTGGCCCGCCAACCAGGCGACCGCGTGAGCGGCTGCGCGGTCAACGGCAAAGGCCTGCTGCTGGTGCGCACCACGGCGGTGGGCGCGGCCGGTTTGCTGTCGCAGATCATGGTCAACGGCCGCCTGCCGCAGCTGGGGCGCTTCAAGCCGCCGGCTTGAAACAGCGCTGGGGCACTTCAGCGCCGCAGCTTCAGCACGTCTTCACCCGCCCACAGCGCCTGCAGCTGCGGAAAGTTCCAGCGCTCGGGTGGCTCGCGGTCGGTGATCCTGTCGGGCGCACCGGCTGACAGGTCGATCAGCTGCGGGCGGATCGGCAGGTCGCTGCGGGCGTCGTGGAACACCTTGACGATGGGCGATGTCAACGCGCCGGCGTTCTGCTCCATCACCACCGCCAGCCGGCCCGAGGCCAGCCGCACCAATGAGCCGTTGGGGTAGATGCCCAGGCTGCGCACGAAGTGGCGGAAGACCGCGTCGTCGAACTGGC
This sequence comes from Burkholderiaceae bacterium, assembly GCA_031398015.1. Classification (GTDB taxonomy): domain Bacteria; phylum Pseudomonadota; class Gammaproteobacteria; order Burkholderiales; family Burkholderiaceae_C; genus Pseudaquabacterium. Next base: position 583 of record JANNMP010000520.1, on the reverse strand, counting down.
CCGTCCACGACGCCATGCGGGTCATCGATTCAGACGGGTCCCAGCCCGCCTTGTAGGGCCGGTTGGAGGTGATGGCGTCGTAGACATCACACACCGCACCCATGCGGGCATAGGTGCTGAGCAAGGCGCCGCTGATGGCATGCGGGTAGCCGCGGCCGTCAAAGCGTTCATGGTGGTGCAGGCACACGTCCATCGCCGCCTCGCTGGCGCCCTGGCCGTCGTGCAGCATCTGCCAGCCGCGCTGCGGGTGGGTGCGGATCACCGCGAACTCTTCTTCGGTCAGCTTGGCCGGCTTGTTCAGGATGGCCAGCGGCATCGACGCCTTGCCCAGGTCATGCAGCAGGCCCGCCAGGCCAGCCTCGCGGCAGGCGGCATCGTCGAGCCCCATCTGGTGGCCCAGTGCCACCATCAGCGCACACACCGCCACCGAGTGCATGTACGAATAGTCGTCTGCCGTCTTCAACCGCGCCAGGCTGACCAGCGCGCCGGGGTTGCGGAACACCGATTGCGTGATGTCGTCGACCAGCGGCGCACAGCGCTCGGCCTGCAGCGCGCGGCCCAGCCGGGCCTCGGCAAACAGCTG
>JANNMP010000514.1:0-3861 GCA_031398015.1 Burkholderiaceae bacterium | reverse complement strand
GGTGATGATGGTGGGACTGGCTGCAAGCCTGCCCGCTGCACTTGTGGGTCAGGTGCCAGCCGGAACTGGAGCGCCGACTCCCTTGCCGGGCCACCCGGTTGCCTTGCTGTGGCTGAGTGCCACGGTGATGTTCGTGCTGGCGGGCTTCGAGCTGGGCATCGTGCTGCAGGGCCAGCCGCAGGCCGGCCAGTCTTCGCGACAGGCAGCGATCATGCTCGCCGAGTGCAGCCTCGTCATGCTGGGCGTCAACGCACTGTTGTTCATCACCTCGCTGCTCGAGAAGATGTCTGCACGCGTTTTGATTGGTGCCGGCCTTCTGCTCGCTGTCATCGGTTTGGCCGTGCTGGCCGTGGGCCGTGCTGATGCCTGGATGTACCTGGGCGTCAGTTTGACTTCTGCGGGCACAGGCCTGGTGTTGCCGGTGATCGCCTATTTGGCAGCAGGTTCTTCACCGCAACGGCTGGGCGTCGTGATGGGCGGTTTGACCGCTGCAGCGGGCTTGGGCCAGACGATGGGCTCGGCCGCAGGCGGTTGGCTCTTTGGCGTGCTCGCACATCGCGGCTACGGCTTGCTGGCGCTGCCGCTGCTGGTGATGCTGGGTCTGCTGCTGGCCCGACCGCGCTGGTGGTCGGTCGAGGCGCCGCGTCTGCTCCAGAGCTGAGACCCATAGACCGGAGCCCAAGTTGGCGCGTGTCATTCAATGCGGAAGCGCAAGGTGAAGGTGGTCGGTCCTCCGGGCTCACTCGTGACGTGGACGCTGCCGCCGTGAGCATGCATGACGGACTTGACGATGGGCAGCCCCAAGCCTGTGCCCCCCTCCGAGCTGGCTCGGGCCGCGTCCAACCGCACGAACCGTTCGAACACCCGCGCCAACTGGTGCGGCGGGATGTTGGCGCCGAAGTTCGACACCTCAACGCTCGCGTTTGCGGCATCCTGGTGCAGTGTCACTGACACCACGCCCGGCGCATCTGCATGCCTGATCGCGTTGGTCAGCAGGTTCGTGATGGCCCGCTGCACCAGAATCTTGTCGGCGTGAGCCGTTGCGCTGCCGCTGACCTCAACGGTCACACCGCGCTCCTCGGCCACCGCAGACAAGAAGTCGGCCACTCGACGCGCCTCCAGCGCCAAGTCAACGGCAGACCGCTGCAAGGCCGTTCCGCCTTGATCGGCCTGGGCCAGGAAAAGCATGTCGCCGATCAGCCGCGTGAGCCGATCCAGCTCGTCGACATTGCCGGCCAGCACATCGTGCAGTTGCTCGACCGAGCGCTGCCTCGACAGCGCCACCTGCGTGCGGCCAAGCAGCGTGGCCACGGGTGTCCGCATTTCGTGGGCCAGGTCCGCTGTAAATTCGGACAGGCGATTCACGCCCTCGTCGATGCGGTCGAGCATGGCGTTGAAGCTCACGGCGAGCACTCTCAGTTCTGTCGGCAGGCCACGCGGCTCGATTCGCCGGGCCAGGTTGTGCGTCGTGACGTGCGAGGCGACGGAAGTCAGCCGCTTCAGGGGCGCCAGACCGGTCCGCGCGACCGCCCAGGCGCCCAGTGCGACAAACGTTAGAAGCACGGGAAGCGTCAGCAAAGTGGCGCCGACAAAGCCGCCCAACAGTTGCCGATTTTCGTCCAGGTCCAGCGACAACACGAATCGGGCTGCTTGCCCGTCGCCAACTGGAGCTAGGCCAGCGAGCGATGCATAGCGTCTTTGGTCGGAGCCCTGCCAATGGCTTATTGCCGCGGGCGCCTGTTCCTTCACCCGCGCCACCGACTCCACGGCAGCCGGCGAAAAGCTCGCCAGCATCCCGCCGGTGTGCTGATCAATCAGGACAAGGTGCAGGCCTTTGTGTCCGATCAACAAGTCCCCGATGCGATGCGTGTCGGCGGTAATTTGCGCCACGCTCGGGATCTCGGACACCACATGCAGCAGGAGGCTGCGCTTGCCCTCCAGTTCAGCGCCCAGTCGCGCGTCCAGCTGGCGCGCCAAGCCCCAGTAGCCGAAGGTTGCGGCTGCGCCGGCAACAGCCAGGCCGAACAGGCCGACGGCCATCGCGAAGCGCAGTGCCAGCGACGCTTCGGAAATCCGCGTTCGCCATGCGGCCGCAGTCATGCGTGCGTGCGCTGTTCGAACACGTAGCCCACGCCGCGCACCGTATGGATCAGCTTGATGTCGAAGGGCCCGTCCACCTTGGCACGCAGGCGCCGGATGGCCACGTCGACGACGTTGGTCGCGGAGTCGAAATGGATGTCCCAGACCAGTGAGGCAATTTCGGTGCGCGACAGCACTTCGCCCGTGCGCTGCACCAGAAGCGCGAGCAGTGCAAATTCCTTGGCGGTGAGTTCGATGCGCTGGCCGGCACGAACTGCGCGGTGGCGGATCGGGTCGACTTCGAGGTCGGCGATGCGCTGCACCAGGTCACTTGGCGCCGCCTTGCCGCGCTTGAGCAGCGCTCGCACCCGGGCCAGCAATTCGGGGAACTGGAAAGGCTTGACCAGGTAGTCGTCTGCGCCCAGGTCGAAGCCACGCACCTTGTCATTCGTCTGCCCGCGGGCCGTGAGCATCAGCACCGGAATCTGCTTGGCGGTGCGAAGCGCGGACAGCACGGCGAAACCGTCCACGCCGGGCAGCATCACGTCAAGGATCACCAACTCGTGGTCGCCCGTCATCGCAGCGTGCAGGCCGTCAGCGCCGGTCTGTGCCACATCGACGGCGTAGCCGCTCTCGGTCAGCCCTTGCCGAAGGTATTCGGCTGCGCGCCGTTCGTCTTCGACGACGAGGATTTTCATGATCGGCATCGGCAAAGTTGCAGGATTGTCATCAAGTCGCCAGCGGTCTGTTGGGGGCGTCTTTCTAGAGTTCGTTCCATGCCCAACGGCATCGCGTCGCCTCAGCGTCAATGCGCCACCAACCCCGAAAGGATCAACCATGAAATCGACTCTCATCGCCATCGCCCTCGCCGCCGCACTCGCCGGGGCGGCAGTTCCCGTGTTCGCTCGCGACAGGCTGCAGCAGGAAGCCTCGCAAGTCATCAGCCTCAAGGACGGTTCGACCCCGTACCTCTTCAAGGACGGGAAGACGGCGCGGGAGAACAAGTTCGATTACCCCTGGCTCTTCAAGGCAGGTGAAGTCCTCGAAACCACAGACGGCCGCAAGATGACTCCAGTCGGCAACGAGGTGGCGCAACTTGGCGGCCTGCTGAACGACGGCCATCGGAACCGATGGACGCGGCCGTCTGCTGGCCTGCCGCATCTCGTCTGACCCCGTCCGCCACAGGAGTTTGAATCCATGATTGACGTCAAAACCTTTGCCATCGCCGCACTGGTGGCACTCGCAGTTCCTTTCGTCACCCCATCCTTCGCCCAGGCCCCAGACCACTCGGTCGTGGCCGTCGCGGCGATTCCAAGAACGGTCGCCGCCGACATGACAGACGGCGAGGTCCGCAAGATCGACAAGGACAACCAGAAGATCACCCTCAAGCATGGCGAAATCAAGAACCTCGGCATGCCGGGCATGACCATGGTGTTCAAGGTCAGGGACGCTGCGCTTCTGGACAAGGTGCAAGTGGGCAGCAAGGTCAGATTCACCGCCGAGAGCGCCGACGGCGCGATTGTCGTGACTGCCCTTGAGCCGGCAACCTGAAGCGCCGCGCGCGATACGCAACACCGCTTCCGCAGGCGCTCGCGTTGTGTGCGCGAGGGCCCGCGCTGCTTTCGAAGCCGCAGCTTCATGGTGTCTGCGGTAGCGCATTGAAGTTGCCGTTCGGCCGGCCGCTGCCGGCCTGGCTGAGACTACAGGCGCTTGGTGTTCACCATCGACGTGCCGCGCCACGATGAGCGGCGCGATGGCGCCTGCCTGTACCGGCATCAGCGC
>JANNMP010000511.1:0-21039 GCA_031398015.1 Burkholderiaceae bacterium | reverse complement strand
GCCGCGAAACCCTGGCGCGCTGGTTCGAGCCCTTGTGGTGAGACGGCCTGCAGCGCGCCCGGCCACTGCCCGGCGGCGCTGGGCCAGGGGCCTGGGTGGCGTGCTGCTGCTGCTGGTGTTGGCCATGCTGTTGGCCGTGGTGGCGGCCGAGGCGGTGGGCTGGCGCTTTCTGGCGCAGCCGGCGGCGGCATGGCTGTCGCAACGGCTGCAGCGCGAGGTGCGCCTGGGCGACGCGCCGGCAGCGGGGTTTCGCCTGCGGCTGTGGGGCGGCCCCAGCCTGGCGCTGACGCGGCTGCAGGTGGGCAACCCGGCCGACGGGCCGCCGGCCGAACCGTCGGCCGCGCCACAGCGCTGGATGCTCGACGCCCAGGGCCTGCAACTGCAACTGCGCTGGCGCGACCTGCTGCAACCCTGGGCCGGCCCCGTGCCGGCGTTGCAGGCGCTGCGCATCGACCGGCTCGACCTGTGGTTGCGGCGTGACAGCCAAGGCCGTGCCAACTGGCAGCTGCCGGCTGCCGGCGCCGACCCAGCCGCCGCGCCCACCGGCCTGGAGCTGCGCGAGCTGCAAGTGGCCGCCGGCAGCCTGGCCTTGAACGACGCCAGCCAGCAGTTGGACCTGCGCGCGCGCTGGCTGGCACTGCCGGCCACGGCAGGCGCTTCGGCACCAGCGGTCAACGCTGCGGCACCAGCGGGCAGCGCTGCGGCACCAGCGGCCAGCGCTGCGGCACCAGCGGCCAGCACCTGGCGCCACGGCTGGCAGCTTGATGCCGACGGCCGTTACCGCCAGTTGCCATTGACCGCCACGCTGCAGGCCGGCTCACTGCTGCCCTGGTTGCGCCGCAGCGCCGATGCACCACCGGTGCCGCTGCGCCTGGCGCTGCAGGTGGGGCGGGCGCGCCTGGCCTTTGACGGCGCGGTGTCCGATTTGCTGGGTCAGCGTGGCCTGCTGGGCAGCTACGAGATCAGCGGCCCGTCGCTGGCGGCGGTGGGCCAGCCACTGCGCCTGACCTTGCCCACCACCGCGCCGTTTGCCGCGCGTGGCCGGCTGGCGCATGACGCCGGCCTGTGGTCCACCGTGCTCAGTTCGATCAGCGTGGGCAGCAGCCGCCTGGCCGGCGCGTTCCAGGTGCGCCAGCCGGTTGTGGGCGCGGGCACGGGCGTGCCGCTGCTGGCCGGGCGCCTGCACGGCCCGGTGCTGGTGCTGCAAGACCTGGGGCCGGCCGTTGGTGTGCCGCTGCCGGGTGAAGCCGGCGCGCGCCCACCAGGCGCGCGGGTGCTGCCCAACCGGCCGCTGGATTTGCCGTCACTGCGGGCGATGGATGCCAACGTGCTGCTGGCCATCGACCGGCTCGACCCGGGGTCGGCGCTGCTGCAATCGGTGCAGCCGCTGCGTGGCCAGTTGCTGCTGCATGCCGGCGTGCTCAGCCTGCAGGGGCTGGACGCACGCCTGGCCCAGGGCCGCATCGCCGGCTGGGTGCAAGTGGACGCGCGCCACAGCCCGGCCCAGTGGTCCACCGACCTGCGCGTGGCCGGGCTGGACATTGCGCAGTGGATTCGCCCGCTCAGGCGCGCCAGCGGGCCGCCGTATGCCAGCGGCCGGCTCGGCGGCCGGCTGGTGCTGCAGGGCCGTGGCCGCTCCACCGCCGAGCTGCTGGCCTCGGCCGATGGCCAGGCGCTGCTGCACTGGACCCGTGGCAGCGTCTCGCACCTGGTTGTCGAGGCGGCGGGCCTGGACCTGGCCGAGGCCCTGGGCGTGCTGCTGCGCGGTGACAAAGCGCTGGCCGTGACCTGCGGCGTGGCCGACCTGCAACTGCGCCAGGGCCTGGTGCGCCCACGCCTGGCGCTGGTCGACACGCCCGACTCGCTGCTGCGGCTGGAGGGCACGGTGTCGCTGGCCAGTGAGCGCCTGGCGTTGGTGGCACGCGTCGAGCCCAAGGACTGGAGCCCGTTGACACTGCGCACGCCGCTGCACATCGACGGCACGCTGGGCCAGCCGCTGGTGTCACTGGAGAAGGGCCCGCTGGCCCGGCGAGTGCTGCCGGCAGCGCTGCTGGCGCTGGCCGCACCGCTGGCCGCGCTGTTGCCGCTGTTCGATGCTGGCGAGGCCGGCAGCGACACCAGCGGCCGCGCCGCCGCCGCTGACTGCCAGGCTGCGGCGGCGTTGTGGCGCGCGCAGCGGCCAGCGCAGAAGGCGCCGGCCACGGCGCGCAACAGCCGCTGAACACGTTGGGTAGGCTGTGTCCTACCCGCAGCGCTCGCCAGTGCCGACAGCGGCGCACGCTGTCCCCTGAGTGGCGGCGGGGCCGGCAGTTTTTACAGTGCAGACATCGCAGCCAGAACCGTTGCGAGCACTTCCGGAACACCCCGGTCCACCCCCCAGAGGAGAACCCCCATGCTGCACTACGCCGTCGTCTTTTTCGTCATCGCCCTGGTTGCCGCGCTGTTCGGCTTCGGTGGCATTGCGGCCGGTGCCGCAGGCATCGCCAAGGTGCTGTTCTTCGTCTTTGTGGTGTTGGCCATCGGCACCTTCATAGTCAGCCTCGTGCGCAAGTCTTGACTGCGGCTGGCCGCCGTCGTTCCACCAACCAATGTTCTAGGAGCCATCCATGCAAACCACCACCACCAACCAACTGCACCAGAACGTCGACCACCTGGCCAGCCAGGCCAACCACGGCGCTGACCAGGCCATCGCCGCCACCCAGCGCACCGCCAATGATGTGATCGACAAGGTGCATGACAAAGTGGACGGCCTGCGTGAATCAGCCAACGGCGCCTTTGTGCGCGCTGCCAGCCAGATGGACGAAGTCGCCCGTCGTGGGGTGGAGCGTGCGCTGCAGGTCTCGGCAGATGCCCGCACCCAGCTCAACCGTGCCAGCGAGCGCACCGTGGTCTACATCCAGGACCAGCCCGTGAAGTCGGTGGTGATTGCGCTGGCCGCCGGCGCTGCATTGGCCACGCTGCTGGGCGCACTGCGCCGGCCGTCGCACCTGCGGGGCTGAGCACGCAGCAGCACACCTGCGGGCCTGAGCCCGCAGCCACACACCTGCGGGCCTGAGCCCGCAGCCACACACCTGCGGGCCTGAGCTCGCAGCAACCAGACAGCAACAGCGCGCCCGACCGGCGCGCTTTTGCACGCCCCGCAATCCGCCCACGCCTGGCCGGCCGCATCGGCCAGCCGCATGGGCCAACACTTGCATGCAGGCACAGCCCATGGCCATGTTCCACCCGCTGATCCGGCTGATCGCCGCCAAGCCGCACCTGCTGGCAGCCCACCTGACGGCGTATGCCGACCTGGTGGGCGTATTGACCGGCGAGGCACTGGCCGTGTTGCGACAGCGTGCGCTGTTGCTGGCCCTGCTGGTGGCCTGCGCCGCGCTCGGCCTGGGCCTGGCCGGTGTGGCGGTGCTGGTGGCAGCAGCCATCCCGCTGCAAAGCATGCCGGCGCCCTGGTTGCTGTTGGCCGCGCCCGCACTGCCGCTGCTGGTGGCTGTGCTGTGCTGGTGGTCATTGCAGAGAGTGCCCAGCGCGTGGTCGGCCGATGTGCTGCGCGCCCAGTGGGCAGCCGACGCGGCCTTGCTGCAAGCGGCGTCTGGCGGCTGAGCAAGCAAAGGCACACCACATGCAAACCCCATCCTTGACCGCTGCAGCGGCGCCGCTGTCGCCGCTGGCGCACGCCCTGGCCCGCCTGGCCGACAGCCGTGCGCGACTGCACCATGAACTGGTGCCGACACCACGGCCGCAGGCCACCGGGGCTGGCGCTGGCCTCTGGCCCGGGCCATGGCCACCGCAGCTGAAGGCGCTGTGGCGGCGCGGTGGCCGGTTGCTGCGCCGCTTGCTGGGCCAGTCACCCACTGCCGCTGCGGTGCTGGGCGGGCTGGCCGGCGCCGCGCAAGACACCTGGCGCCGCCGCCACCCCTGGCGGCCCACGGCCGAATTGCTGGGCCGCGAGGCCGGTGCTGCAGTGCTGCCGGCGGTGCGCCGCCATCCACTGGCTGCAGTGGCCGTTGCCGCTGGACTGGGCATGGCCATCGTCGCCGGCCGGGCCTGGCATTGGCCGATCCTGAGCCGCCGCCTGCGTGACAGCCCCCAGCGGCTGGGCCGTTGGCTGCTGCACCAGCTGGCACAGCCAGCGTTGCAGACCGCGTTGTTGAGCGTGCTGGTGATGGCGGTGCAGCGCAAGACGGCCGATGACGTTCCGGCTGCAGCCGCGGACCTGCAGGCTGCCGCCCCCGAAGCGCCGCCACAGCAGGCGGTTTGACGCAGCAGCAGCAAACCTGCCGCAGGCCGCCAGCGGCCAATCAGCTGGTTGTCAGGTCAGCAGGTTGTCAGGTCAGCAGGTCGTCAGGTCAGCAGATCGTCAGGTCATCAGCAGGACGATGACAGCGCCGGCTGCGTCAAAGCCGGTATTTGCTGCCGCGCAAACGCGGCGCGTCGGCGCACCAGCGGTGCGCTGTGCCACGCAGGTCACGCACCACCGCTGCTTGCTGGGCCAGGCTGATGCCGTGCGCCAGCAGCGCAAATTCACCCGCTGCCAGCCGGCGCTGCACCGCGCTGTCGAACGTGCGCCGGCGTGGCAGCCAGGCCAGCAGGCGCAGCAGCCAGGCAGGCCGCTGCGCGTCCACCGCCTGCTGGCGGCTGAAAGATGCCAAGGTCCAGCGCCTGGCCACAGCCGCATAACGCACAGGGTCGGCGTCCTGCGGTTGCAGCAGCGTCAGCTGCGAGGCTTTCAAGCGATGTTCATCGACCAGGCAGCGCCGCACCAGTTCGGCCATGGCCTGGTCGTTGTAGAAGCCCGCCGCCACACGCAGTCGCCGCTGCGGCAGCTGGCCGGCAGCGCTTGCCAGTGGCGGCTTGCTTGTGACGGGGATGGACCGGGGCAGGGCAGAGCGCAGGGTGGTCATGGTGAAACGCTTGGCGGGTTGGGCGGTGGTGGCATGGCGGTGGTGCCACCAGGGTAGGCAGGCCGGCTTGGCGGGTCTGTCGTCTGCGGTGGCTTGTGCGTGTGGGACAGCGCCGACACGCTGTGGGCCGCACTGGCTGGCACGGCCGGGTTTCGCCACGTCCTACAAGCACTGACGGCGGTCACTGGCAGCCAGCCAGCCTTGGCCAGGCTGCAATCTGAGGCCATCTGGTTGCGCCGGCCTGGCGCACGCCAAACGCCAAGACACACCATGCACCCCTTCTCCTGCGGCCAATGCGGCACAACCGTCTACTTCGAGAACAGCCAATGTGGCGTCTGTGGCGCCACGCTGGGCTTTGTGCCCGAGCAGCGCCGCATGGCCGCATTTGCGCAGGCCGAGGCCGACAACACCCTGTGGCAGGCCCAGGGCGCGCAGCAGGGCCAGGCCTGGCTGCCCTGCGCCAACCGGCTGCAGCATGCGGTGTGCAACTGGATGGTGGCGCCCGATGACCACTGCAGCCTGTGCCGCAGTTGCCGGCTGACCAGCCACATCCCGGCGCTGGCCGAGCCCGGCAACCTGGAGCGCTGGCGGCTGTTCGAGCAGGCCAAGCGCCGCCTGGTGTTCAGCTTGATCATGCTGGGCCTGGCGCCGCGCCCCAAGACCGCGCCCGACGACATGCAGGGCCTGGCGTTTGCACTGCAGGCCTCGCTGCCCGGTCAGCCACCGGTGCTGACCGGCCATGACGATGGTGTCATCACCATCAACGCCGCCGAATGCGACGACGTGCAGCGCGAGGCCGCCCGGGTGGCCTTTGGTGAGCCGGCGCGCTCACTGCTGGGCCACTTGCGGCATGAAACCGCACATTGGCTGCAGCAGGCCTACATCGACAACACCCCCGCCATCGACACCTGCCGCGCGGTGTTTGGCGATGAGCGGGTGGACTACAGCGCCGCACTGGCCCAGCACTACCAGAACGGCCCGCCGGTGGGTTGGGCGTTGCAGCATGTCAGCGCCTATGCCAGCGCCCACCCCTGGGAGGACTGGGCCGAAACCTGCGCCCATTACCTGTTGATCGTCGACGCGGTGCAGACGGCAGCCGCCTGGGGCCTGCAGCTCAATGGCCCGGCCGCTGCGGCGCCGCAGCTGGTGGACGCCGCCGATGTGGCGCCAGTGGCCGACCTGGTGCTGCAGCAGTGGCTGCCGGTGGCCTTGTTCCTCAACTCGATGAACCGCAGCCTGGGCCAGCGTGACGCCTACCCGTACCAGATGCCCGATGCGGTGTTGCACAAGCTGGGCACGGTGCAGGCGCTGTTGAAGGCGGCGGCCGCTGGCGTGCCAGCGCAGACAACACCTGCACTGCAGCAGGCCGCGTGATGGCACACCGGGTGGTGGCACACCGGCTGATCGCACACCGGCTGATCGCAAACCGGGTGATCGCAAACCGGCTGATGGCCGGCCGCCGCATCGGCCTGCTGGCGCTGGCTGGCTTGTGCCTGCTGACCAGCGGCTGCGCCGCCTGGCGCATCGGCACGTCCAGTGCGCTGGCGCGCCACGCCGAGCCACTGCAGGCCCAGCCCGGCCGAGCCAGCCAGCGCCTGCTGGTGGTGGGCGACAGCACGGCAGTGGGCACCGGCGCCAGCGCGCCCGCAACCAGCCTGGTGGGGCTGATCGCCCGCGACCACCCCGACTGGCAGATCCAGAACCTGGCGGCCAATGGCGCACGCTTTGCCGATGTGCAACGCCAGCTCGAGCGGGCCGATGCCGGCTTTGACCGGGTGCTGGTGCTGGCCGGTGGCAATGATGTGATCCGCCTCACGGCGGCAAGCCAGTTGCAGGCCGACATCGAGCAAGTGGTGGCGCTGGCGCGGCGCAAGGCCCGCCAGGTGGTGCTGATGCCCGCCGGCAGCGTGGGCCATGCGCCGTTCTTCTGGCCACCGCTGTCATGGTGGATGGATGCCCGATCGCGCGATCTGCACGCGGTGGTGCAGCGGGTGGCCGCGCGCACCGGCACGGTCTATGTGCGCCTGCTGCAACCCAAGGACCAGGACCCATTTGTGTTGCAGCCCGACCTGCTGCACGCCGCCGACGGCCTGCACCCCAGCGACGCGGGCTACCAGGTCTGGTACCAGACCCTGCGCCAGCAGGGCGGGCTGGGCGGCTGACCGGGCAGCGCAGCGGCTGGTCACAATCGTGGCTGACCACCGCTGCCGGAGCCCTGCTTGAACTTCACGCCACCACGCAATTCGCTGTTCGCGCTGTTGTTGCGCTCACCGTGGTGGGTGAGTGTGTTGATCGCCGGCGGGCTGGGGCTGGTGGCTGCGGTGCTGCTGCCCAGTGACTTCCGCGTCGTGGGCGCGCTGTCGGGATTTCCGTTCCTGGTGATTGCTGCGATGGCCGCGCAGCGCCAGTGGCGCTTGCCCAGCGCGGCGCGGGTGCGGCAGACCGAGGCGGCGGTCAGCGCCATGGCCTGGGCCGAGTTCCAGGCCCTGCTGGCTGATTCATTCCGCCGCAACGGCTTTGAGGTGCAGGCCGGCAGCGGCGGCGTGATCGACCTGGTGCTGCGGCGCCAGGGCCGCACCATGCTGGTGGCGGCGCGGCGCTGGAAGACCGCCCGCCTGGGTGTGGAACCGCTGCGCGCCTTGCAGGCCGCGCGCCAGGCTGACCACGACAGCGCCGACACACCGCAGGCCGTGTGCATCTGCCTGGGGGCGCTGAGCGACAACGCCGTGCCCTATGCGGCACAACACGGCATCACGCTGTGGCGCGCGCCTGAGCTGGCGCTGGCGCTGCGCGGCATGCCGCTGCCGCCGGCCTGATGCAGCGCCGCGTCAGCTGCGCGTGCCGGGCAGTGGTGTGGGCCGGTGGTGCGGGTCGGGCAAGCCCTGACCCTGCGCCGGCAACACCGGCGCGCGCGACACCCGCACCTTGCCGCCGGTGGTGACCAGGATCACCGCATCACCCGGGTTGAATGACTCGGCGCCCTTGGCCTGCACCACCGAGCGGCGCTCGCCGTTGCGCAGCTGCACCATGATCTCCAGCGAGTCCTCACGCGTGGCATTGCGCTCGATGGCATTGCCGATCACCGCGCCGGCCACCGCGCCCAGCACGCCGATGGCTGCCGACTCACGCCGACCACCCACCGACGAGCCGGCGATGCCACCGACCACACCGCCGGCCACTGCGCCGCCACCGCTCTGGCTGCCGTCGACGGTGACCGGCCGCACGGTGAGCACGGTGGCATCCACCACGGTGGACAGACGCTGGGCATCGTGGCGGCTGACCACGTCGGGGCTGCTGGTGGCGCAACCGCTGAGTGCCACCACAGCAGCCAGCGCGGCTGCCAATGGCAGCAAAGGGGTGGAGCGGAGGGTGCGGCGAGGGGCGGAGCGACGGGTGGCGTGAATCACGTTGAATCCTTCGGAGATGACATTTCAAAACGGCGGCGGCGCAGCCGGCGTTGACGGTGGCCCCATTGGACCTGCCGGCAGCGCAGCGCGTTCAGCGTGCCGGTTGCCGGGTTGTGAAGAAGCGTGAACCAGCGCGCGGCGCCGGCCTGGCTGCGCCAGCGCCATCAGGCGTGCAGGCGGCTGGAGCGTGGCACGCTGGCCAGCAGAAACTCCATCTGGTCGGCCACGATGCGGCGCCCGCGCAGGATCATGTCTTCATGCAGGCTGGGCGTGTAGGGCAGATACATCAGGCTCATGTTCGATTCTTCGGGCAAGCGGTTGCCCTTGCGGCCATTGCAGGCGCGGCAGGCAGTGATGCAGTTCATCCAGGTGTCGCGGCCGCCGCGCGAGGTGGGCATGATGTGCTCGCGGGTGAGGGTGTCAAAGCCGAAGCGCCCACCGCAATAGGCGCAGACATGGCGGTCACGCACGAACAGCTTGGCGTTGGTGAGGGTGGGTGTGACCCGCCAGGCGCGGCTGGGGATGGCACCGCGCACCGCAATGATCGAATGCACCTCGATGCGCGACTGCAGCCCGGTGGTGCGCTGGATGCCACCGCGCAGCACATGCACCGCGCGGCCCAGTGTCCAGGCCACGCCATCGCAGGCATAGAGCAGGGCCGCCTCGCGCGGTGTGATCCACGCCTGCGGTCGCCCTGACACATCGAGCTGCAGCACGTCCACGGACTTCTTGCCTCCGGTCAATGGCCGCTAGCGTACTGCATGCGGCAGTTGCGAAGCCTTCAGCCGGCACCGGGCAAGCTGCGTGGCCCCGGCGCGGGGTCGGCAATGTGGCGGCCTCTGACTTGGACTAGTCGCCATCGTCTAGAAAAAACCCGCGCCACGGCAGGCTGGCGGCGCTTGGCTTCTGCAAAATAGCACGACCGTTCGTTTCATTCTCCACGCGACCAGCTGCCGTGTCCGCCAATCCGCTGCCCATCGACCCCGACTCGCCCGACAACCGCAAGCGCGCGGCTGTCAGCGTTTCAGCACGCCCGCTGCACAAGGGCCAGCAGACCCGCGCCGCCATTCTGGAAGCAGCGCTGAGCCAGGCCTCGCACATGGGGCTGGAGGGCTTGTCGATCGGCGCCCTGGCCGAGCTGACGCAGATGAGCAAGTCAGGCGTGTTTGCCCACTTTGGCTCACGCGAGGAATTGCAGATCGCGGTGATCCGCGAGTACCACGCGCGCTTTGAAGACGAGGTGTTTTTCCCTGCCGTGCGTGGGCAGCGCGGCCTGCCGCGCCTGCGCGCGCTGTTTGACCGCTGGGTCAAGCGGGTGTCGGTGGAGCTGGATTCGGGCTGCATCTACATCAGCGGTGCGGTCGAGTTCGACGACCGGCCCGGCCCGGTGCGCGACGCGCTGGCCAGCATGGTGCGCGATTGGCAAGCCGCGCTGCAGCGCGCCATCCAGCAGTCGATCGAGGCCGGCCACTTGCAGCCCGACACCGATGTGTTGCAGATGCTGTTCGAGGTGCATGGCCTGGTCCTGGCGCTGCACCATGACGCCCGCTTCCTGCGCCTGCCTGGCGCCATTGACCGGGCGCGCAAGGGCTTCGAGCGCATCGTGGCCTTCCATCTGCTGGCCGAGCCAGCGCTGCAGCCTGGCACCCAGCGCTGACCTGCGCTTTGCAGTTTTTTCTCCACGGCCGATTGCCGGCCGCGTGCAACGTCAAGCCCCCCAGGAGCGCTTCCCATGCCCCAGTACAGCCCGCCGATCCGCGACATGCAATTTTTGTTGCATGAGGTGCTGGATGCCGTGCCCACGCTCAATGCCTTGCCGGCGCATGCCGACCTCGATGCCGCCACGCTGGACGCGGTGTTGGTTGAAGGTGGCAAGTTCGCCGCCCAGGTGCTGGCGCCGCTGAACCTGAGTGGTGACGCCGAAGGCTGCCACCTCGACAAGGCCACGCATGCGGTGACCGCACCCAAGGGCTTCAAGCAAGCCTATGCGCAGTTTGTGCAAGGTGGCTGGCCGGCGCTGAGCTGTGACCCGGCGCACGGTGGCCAGGGCCTGCCGCTGGTGCTGAACCAGTGTCTCTATGAAATGCTGAACTCGGCCAACCAGGCCTGGACCATGTACCCCGGCCTGAGCCATGGCGCCAATGAGGCCCTGCATGCCCACGGCACGCCAGCGCAGAAGGCGCTGTACCTGCCCAAGCTGACCAGCGGCCAGTGGACCGGCACCATGTGCCTGACCGAGCCGCACTGCGGCACTGACCTGGGCCTGCTGCGTTGCAAGGCCGAACCCATCATCGACGGGTCAGCCGATGGCAGCTGCCGGCTGACCGGCCAGAAGATCTTCATCAGCGCCGGTGAGCATGACCTGGCCGAGAACATCGTGCACCTGGTGCTGGCCAGGCTTCCCGATGCGCCGGCTGGCAGCAAAGGCATCTCGCTGTTCGTGGTGCCCAAGTTCCTGCCCAACGCCGATGGCAGCCTGGGCGCGCGCAATGGCATCTTCTGCGCCGGCTTGGAGAACAAGATGGGCATCCACGGCAATGCCACTTGCCAGATGGTGCTTGAAGGCGCCGTGGGCACGCTGGTGGGCCAGCCGCACAAAGGCCTGGCGGCGATGTTCGTGATGATGAACGCCGCCCGCCTGGGTGTGGGCAACCAGAGCCTGGGCCTGACCGAAGTGGCCTACCAGAACGCCGCCGCCTACGCCAAAGACCGCCAGCAGATGCGCGCGCTCTCGGGCGCCAAGGCGCCCCATCTGCCGGCCGACCCCATCATCGTGCACCCCGATGTGCGCAAGATGCTGCTGACCGCACGCGCCTATGCCGAGGGCGCACGCGCCATGCTGACCTACACCGCGCTGCAGCTCGATGTGCTGGTCAGCACCGACGATGCCGATGCCCGCAAGGACGCCGATGACCTGGTGTCGCTGCTCACGCCCATCGTCAAGGCCTTTGTCACCGACAACGGCTGGATCGCCACCAGCCATTGCCAGCAGGTGTTCGGCGGCCATGGCTACATCCATGAATGGGGCATGGAGCAGTTTGTGCGCGACGCCCGCATCAACATGATCTACGAGGGCACCAACACCATCCAGAGCCTGGACTTGCTGGGCCGCAAGGTGCTGGGCGACAACGGCGCCAGGCTCAAGACCTTCGGCAAGCTGATTGCCGAGTTCGTCGAGGACGAAGGCACCAATGAGGCGATGCAGGAGTTCATCAACCCGCTGGCCGAGCTGGGTGACAAGGTCACCAAGCTCAGCACCGAGCTGGGCATGAAGGCCTTTGGCAATGCCGACGAAGTGGGCGCGGCGGCGGTGGATTACCTGCGGGTGCTGGGCCACCTGTGCTTTGCCTACTTCTGGGCCCGCATGGCCAAGGTGGCGCTGCAGAAACAAAAAGACGCCACCACGGCTGGCGATACGTTCTACACCGCCAAGCTGCACACTGCGCGCTTTTACTTTGCCAAGCTGCTGCCTGAAACCGCGTCGCTGATCCGCACTGCGCGCGCCGGGGCAGCGCCGCTGATGGCGATGGACGAAGCGCTGTTCTGAGCCAACCAACCGCAACCCGGAGACCAACAATGAAGACGACCCTGATCACTCTGGCCATGGCCTTTGCCGCCAGCACCGCACTGGCCCAGACCACGCCCGTGGGGCTGTGGAAGACCGTTGACGACGAGACCAAGGCCGAAAAGTCGCTGGTGCGAATCAGCGAGGCCGGCGGCACGCTCAGCGGCAAGGTGGAGAAGATTGCCGACGCCAGCAAGCAGGATTCCATCTGCGACCTGTGCAGCGACGAGCGCAAGGGCCAGAAGGTGGTGGGCATGACCATCATCCGCAATGCCAAGGCCGAGGCCGGCAAGGGCAGCTGGGAGGGTGGCGAGATCCTCGACCCGAACAACGGCAAGGTCTACAAGCTGCTGCTCAAGCCGATCGACGGCGGCAAGAAGCTGGAGGTGCGCGGCTACATCGGCTTGGCGCTGCTGGGCCGCACACAGACCTGGATCCGCGTCGAATGAGCGCACTGCCTGGAGACCCCATGAACCGATTCAATGTGCGCCAGGTGGCCGTGCTGGGCGCCGGTGTGATGGGCGCGCAGATTGCTGCGCAACTGGTCAATGTCAAGGTGCCGGTGTTGCTGTTCGACCTGCCGGCCAACAGTGGTGACAAGAACGGCACGGTGCACAAGGCGCTGGACGGCTTGAAGAAGTTGAAGCCTTCACCCATCGGCGTGGCCCAAGACCTGGCGCTGATCCGGGCCGCCAACTACGACGAGCACTTGCACCTGCTGGCCGGCTGTGACTTGGTGATCGAAGCCATTGCCGAGCGGCTGGACTGGAAGCTCGACCTGTATGCCAAGGTGGCGCCGCACCTGGCAGCGCATGCCATCGTGGCCAGCAACACCTCGGGCCTGTCGATCAGCAAACTCAGCGGCGTGCTGCCCGACGCGCTGCGCCCGCGATTTTGTGGCATCCACTTCTTCAACCCGCCGCGCTATATGCAGCTGGTCGAGTTGATCCCCACCGCCAGCACGCTGCCGGCGATCCTGGATGACCTGGAGACTTTCGTCACCCGTTGCCTGGGCAAGGGCGTGGTGCGGGCCAAGGACACGCCCAACTTCGTGGCCAACCGGGTGGGCATTGCCGGCATGCTGGGCACCATGGCCGAGGCGGCGAAGTTCGGCCTGGGCCATGACGTGGTGGATGACCTTACCGGCAAGAAGCTGGGCCGTGCCAGCAGCGGCACCTTCCGCACGGCGGATGTGGTCGGCATCGACACCCTGGCACATGTGGTCAGGACCATGCAGGACAACCTGGGTCCTGAAGGTTCTGGCGACCCGTTCTACGCCAGCTATGCCACGCCACCGGCGGTGGCCGCGTTGCTGGCTGCCGGCGCGCTGGGCCAGAAGACCGGCGCCGGTTTCTACAAGAAGCTGGGCAAGGACATCCAGCGCTTTGATGTGGCCAGCGGCGGCTATGTGGCTGCGGGCGGCAAGGCCGATGCCATCGTTGACCGCATCCTGAAGAAGCCGGCGCCCGAGCGGCTGAAGCTGCTGCGTGAATCGACCAACCCGCAGGCGCAGTTTTTGTGGGCCATCTTTCGCAACGGCTTCCACTACGTGGCGGTGCACCTGGCCGGGATTGCCGATTCGGCGCGTGACGTCGACCTGGCGATGCGCTGGGGCTTCGGCATGCAGCAGGGCCCGTTCGAGCTGTGGCAGGCGGCTGGCTGGCAGCAGGTGGCGCGGTGGGTGCAAGACGACATCGACGCCGGCAAGGCGCTTTGCACAGCGCCGCTGCCGGCCTGGGTGTTTGACGGCAGGACCGGTGTGCACACGCCTGAGGGCTCGTGGAGCGCGGCACAGGGCCGGCACATCCCACGCAGCAGTTTGCCGGTCTACCAACGCCAGCACTTTCCTGACGCACTGGCCGGTGAGGGCGCCACGCCGTTCATCGCCGCTGGCACCGAGCTGTTCAAGAACGACGAGCTGCGGCTGTGGACGCTGGACGGCCAGGTGCTGATCGCCAGCATCACCAGCAAGATGCACTTGATCGGCCCCGGCGTGATCGAGGGCCTGCTGAAGGCGGTGGAGCTGGCTGAAGCCCGCTGTGACGGCCTGGTGATCTGGAGCGGCGACGAGCCGTTCTCGGCCGGCGCCAACCTGGAGGCCATGCTGCCCACCTTCATGAAACTGGGCGCCAAGGGCATTGCACCCGAAATCCACAAGCTGCAGCAGGCGCTGCTGCGCCTGCGCTATGCCAGCGTGCCCACGGTGGCGGCGATGCGTGGCCTGGCGCTGGGCGGCGGCTGCGAGATCGCACTGCACTGCGCCAAGCGTGTCGCTCACCTGGAGACTTATGTTGGCCTGGTGGAAGTGGGCGTGGGCCTGGTGCCCGGTGGTGGTGGCCTCGCCTACATCGCCCGCCGCGCCGCCGAGAACGCGGCTGCGGCCAACAGCACGGATTTGCTGGCATTCGTCAAGGACGGCTTCCAGGCTGCGGCCACGGCCAAGGTGGGCACCAGCGCCATCGAGAGCCGCCAGCTGGGCTACTTGCTGGCCGACGATGTGATCGTGGCGCACAAGGACGAGTTGCTGTTCACCGCCATCGCCCAGGCCAAGGCCATGGCCACCAGCAACTGGCGCGCGCCGCTGAAGGCCAGGTTCCCGGTGGCTGGCCGCTCGGCCATTGCCACCATCACCGCCCAGCTGGTGGGCATGCGCGACGGTGGCTTCATCAGCGCACACGATTTCCACATCGCCAGCCTGATCGCCGATGTGGTGTGCGGCGGTGCGGTGGACGCTGGATCGCTGGTGGACGAGGACTACCTGATGGCGCTGGAGCGCAAGCACTTCTGCAGCCTGCTGGAACACCCGAAATCGCAGGAACGCATGATGGGTTTGCTGCAGACCGGCAAGCCGGTTCGCAATTGATGCAGCGGAGAAGATGACATGCGCAAACAAGTTCAAGACGCCTACATCGTTGCCGCCAGCCGCACACCCATCGGCCGCAGCCACCGCGGCTTTTTCCGCCACACCCGGCCCGACGACTTGCTGGTGGCTGCCATCCAGGCCGCGCTGGCGCAGGTGCCCGGGCTGGACCCCGCTG
This sequence comes from Burkholderiaceae bacterium, assembly GCA_031398015.1. GTDB lineage: Bacteria > Pseudomonadota > Gammaproteobacteria > Burkholderiales > Burkholderiaceae_C > Pseudaquabacterium. The sequence goes on along the minus strand of JANNMP010000511.1, from coordinate 6,128 downwards.
CCATTGAAGACGCCATCGTCGGCTGCGCCATGCCCGAGGCCGAGCAAGGCGCCAACATCGCCCGCATCGGCGCGTTGCTGGCCGGCTTGCCCAACAGCGTGGGCGGTGTCACCGTCAACCGCTTCTGCGCGTCGGGCCTGACGGCCATCCAGATGGCCGCTGACCGCATCCGCGTCGGCGAGGCCGAGGTGATGATCGCTGCCGGCACCGAGAGCATGAGCATGGTGCCGATGACCGGCAACAAGCCGTCGTTCAACCCGGCGGTGTTTGCCAAGGACGAGAACGTCGGCATTGCCTACGGCATGGGCCTGACGGCCGAGCGTGTGGCCACCCAGTGGCAGGTGAGCCGTGACGACCAGGATGCGTTTGCGCTGCAGAGCCATCTGAAGGCGATTGCCGCGCAGCAGGCCGGCGCGTTTGCCGACGAAATTTGCCCGGTGCAGGTGGTCGAGCGCACGCCCAATCTGGCCACCGGTGAGGTGAACATCCATGCCCGCACCGTCAGCCTGGACGAAGGCCCGCGCGCCGAGACCACGCTGGAGGCGCTGGCCAAACTGCGCACGGTGTTTGCGGCCAAGGGCTCGGTGACAGCGGGCAACAGCAGCCAGACCAGTGACGGCGCCGGTGCGCTGATCCTGGCCAGTGAGGCGGCCGTCAAGCGCTTCGGCCTGAAGCCGCTGGCCCGCTTCGTCAGCTTTGCTTCGCGCGGCGTGGCGCCCGAGATCATGGGCATCGGGCCCATCGAGGCCATCCCGGCGGCGCTGAAAAGCGCGGGCCTGACGTTGGCCGACATGGGCTGGATCGAGCTGAACGAGGCCTTTGCCGCGCAAGCGCTGGCCGTCATCCGCACCGTGGGCCTGAACCCCGACGTGGTCAACCGCATGGGCGGCGCCATTGCGCTGGGCCACCCGCTGGGCGCCACCGGCGCCGTCCGCGCTGCCACTGTGGTGCATGCGCTGCGCCGCCACCAATTGCAATACGGCATGGTGACCATGTGCGTGGGCACGGGGCAGGGCGCGGCTGGCATCTTCGAGCGTGTCTGACCCCGTCACTTGAACCGCAGGAGACCCAACATGAACATCCGCACCGCCACCTTCAACAAGGTGCTGACCATCGAGATCGCGCGGCCCGAGAAGAAGAACGCGCTGACCCAGGCCATGTACACCGCCATGGCCCAGGCGCTGGAGGCCGCGCAAGCCGATGCCGGCGTGCGTGCGGTGCTGATCACCGGCCAGCCCGGCATCTTCACCTCGGGCAACGACATCGAGGACTTCATGCAGCGCCCGCCCAGTTTGGGCGCTGCGGGCGACGAGGCGCCGGTGGCCCGTTTCATGCGCGCGCTGCTCGATATCGACAAGCCGGTGGTGGCGGCTGTCACCGGTGCCGCAGTGGGCATCGGCACCACGCTGCTGCTGCATTGCGACCTGGTCTATGTCAGCGACGAGGCCCGCCTGGCGATGCCGTTCGTCAGCCTGGGCCTGGTGCCTGAGTACGCCAGCAGCCTGCTCGTGCCAGCGCTGATGGGCCATGCCAAGGCGGCCGAAAAGCTGCTGCTGGGTGAGCCCTTCACTGGCGCCGATGCAGTGGACTGCGGCATCGCCAATGCCGTGCTGCCGGCCGGTGAGGTGCTGAACCATGCCCGCCGCATGGCCGAGCGCTTCAATACTCTGGCCCCTGGCGCGGTGGGCGACACCAAACGGCTGATGCGCGAACCGCAGCGTGCGCGCATCCGCGCCGTGATGGCCAGCGAAGGGGCACTGTTCAGCCAGCGCCTGCGTTGCCCCGAGGCAACCGAGGCCTTCCAGGCCTTCTTCCAGAAGCGCAAGCCCGACTTCAGCCAGTTCTAACTCAGGCCAGCGGCACGGCGCGCGGCTTGCCCTGGCTGTCGATGGCCACGTAGGTGAGGTTGGCCTCGGTCACCTTCACCACTTGCAGGTTGGCCGGGTTGCGCTCGGCAAACACCTCCACATGCACGGTGATGCTGGTGCGGCCGATGCGGGTGATGCGGGCGTAGAAGCTCACCAAGTCACCCACCGACACCGGCTGCTTGAAGATGAACTGGTTCACCGCCACGGTGGCAATGCGCCCCTTGGCCACGCGAGAAGGCAGCACCGCGCCGGCCAGGTCGACCTGGGCCATCAGCCAGCCGCCAAAGATGTCGCCATTGCCGTTGACGTCGGCGGGCAACGGCATCACCCGCAGCACCAGTTCGTTGCCGTCGGGCAAACTGGTGGGCGCGGTCATCGGCTGCCAAGTGCTGGCGGGGGTGACGGTGCGGTTGCTGCCGCCGCCCGGTGCACTGGTGGGTTCGCTCATCGGCATCACCTGAAAAGAGTTCGTCCGATCGTAGCTGCCCCCCAAAGCTTCCATGCGCCATTCCGCCCCCAGCATTGCCTTGCCCAAGCCAGCCACGCCCGGTGCGCCGCGCAGCGATTGGCAAACCCTGGCCAAGCTGCTGCCCTACCTGTGGGGCTACCGTTGGCGGGTGGGGCTGGCGCTGGGTTTCTTGCTGGCGGCCAAAGTGGCCAATGTGGGCGTGCCGGTGCTGCTGAAGTACCTGGTCGATGCGCTGGCGCTCAAGCCCGGTGACCCGCGCGCGCTGCTGGTGGTGCCCGCCGGCCTGCTGCTGGCCTACGCCGGCCTGCGCCTGTGCACCAGCCTGTTCACCGAGTTGCGCGAGCTGGTGTTCGCCAAGGTGAGCTTTGGCGCCAGCAAGCAGATCGCGCTGGAGGTCTTCGGCCATTTGCATGCCTTGAGCCTGCGCTTTCACCTGGAGCGGCAAACCGGCGGCATGTCGCGTGACATCGAGCGTGGCACACGCGCGCTGCAATCGCTGGTGTCGTATTCGCTCTACACCATCGTGCCCACGCTGGTGGAGGTGGTGCTGGTGCTGGGCTTCCTGGGCATCCGCTTCGACATGGGCTATGTCTGGACCACGCTGGCCGCGCTGGTGGTCTACATCAGCTTCACCGTCACGGTGACCGAGTGGCGCAGCAAGTTCCGCCGCGAGATGAACGAGCTCGACTCCAGCGCCCACAGCCACGCCATCGACGCGCTGCTGAACTTCGAGACGGTGAAGTACTTCAACAACGAGGCCTTCGAGGCCGGCCGCTACGAGCGTGGCCTGGAAGCCTTCCGCCGCGCCCAGGTGCGCAGCCAGAGCACGCTGTCGATGCTCAACACCGGGCAGCAGTTGATCATTGCGCTGAGCCTGGTGGCCATGTTGTGGCGGGCCACGCAGGGGGTGGTGGACGGGCGCCTGACGCTGGGCGACCTGGTGATGATCAATGCCTTCCTGATCCAGCTCTACATCCCGTTGAACTTTCTGGGCGTGCTCTACCGCGAGATCAAGCAGAGCTTGACCGACCTGGACCGCATGTTCAACCTGTTGGAGCGTGACCGCGAAGTGGCCGATGTGCCCGGTGCGCCGCCGCTGCAGGTGCAACAGGGTGTGGTGCGCTTCGACAATGTGCAGTTCGCCTACGAGCAGGGCACGGCTGCCACCGGTGGCGGTGTCGGGCGCCCCATCCTGCACGGCATCAGCTTCGAGATCCCGGCGGGCAAGACGGTGGCGGTGGTCGGCCCATCCGGCGCCGGCAAGAGCACGCTGGCGCGGCTGCTGTACCGCTTTTATGACGTGACCGGCGGGGCGATCACCATTGACGGCCAGGACATCCGCAGCGTGCAGCAGGCCAGCCTGCGCCAGGCCATTGGCATCGTGCCGCAGGACACGGTGCTGTTCAACGACACGGTGGGCTACAACATCGGCTACGGCCGCACCGGCTCAACGCCGGCCGAGGTGGAAGAGGCGGCGCGTGCGGCCCACATCCATGACTTCATCACCAGCACGCCCAAGGGCTATGCCACGATGGTGGGCGAGCGGGGCTTGAAACTTTCGGGCGGGGAAAAGCAGCGGGTGGCGATTGCCCGCACGCTGCTGAAGAACCCGCCGGTGCTGATCTTCGACGAAGCCACCTCGGCGCTGGATTCGGCCAACGAGCGTGCGATCCAGGCCGAGCTGAAGAGCGCGGCCCAGGGCAAGACGGCGCTGGTGATTGCGCACCGCCTGTCCACTGTGGCGGATGCGTTCAAGATCGTGGTGCTCGACGGTGGTCGGGTGGTCGAGCGTGGCACCCATGCCGACCTGCTGGCCCGTGGTGGGCGCTATGCCGACATGTGGCGGCTGCAACAGGCGGCTGACGAGGCCGCTGCGCCAGAATGAAAAAAGCCCGCTGGGTGGCAGGCTTGCTGGCTGGCTGGGCGGGCCTCAGGCCTTGCGGCGCTTGGCCGAGCCGGCCGCCAACAGTGCCAGGCCCACCAGCGCGTAGCTGGCCGGCTCGGGCACACCGTTGTTGCCGCCGTTGCCGCCATTGCCAGGGTCTGTCAGTGTGATCAACAGGTCGTCGATGCCCAGCACGGCGCCGGCGGAGCGGAATTCGAGCCTGGTCAACATGTCGTCAGCTTCAAACAGGTATGGGCCGTTCGAACTCCAGAACTTGGTGCCATCACTGGGTGACAGTTCGATGGTGACTGACTTGCTGCCGTCGTCGTTCATTGCCACCAACAACGGCCTGTCGGCCAGGGTGTACATCAGGACGCTGACTTCCTTGAAGTACTGCCCCGGAAACACGTTGGGCGCTGGCAGCGCAGCGGCGGCGGCCACGCCCCTGGCGGCAGGCTCCACCAACTCGTCGAGTGACACCACGATCGATGCCGTGTCGGCCAGGCGGCTGCGGTTGATCAGGAAGCCACCGGTCCGGCTGGGGAACGGTGCGTTGTCCCTGTCATTCAACATCGCTGTGTGATACGCAAAGGCGCCCGAGATGTTGAAGCCCGCGATGTTGCGGACGGCGATTGGGTTTCGTTCACCAAGCAGCGCCTGCTGGCCCAGCGCTTCAAAATCCAACAGCACTGGCGCGGCAGCCACGGTCATGGACCAAGCGCCAAGCGCTGCGGCCACAGTGGCTTTCAAAAAAGTTGATGTCATTGTGCTGTCCTGCAGAGGCGGGTTGAATGGTCTGGCGGCAAGTTGACCTGCCCAGACGCAAGTTGTGATGAACTGTAGCGAACGGCCGTGAACCATGCCCGATGACCGCACCCTTTGTTCATGGGGGGTGGGGGCAGGCTGCCCCTTGAATGGTGGGTGATTTCGGACTATTACACTGCCGCCGTGGAAACCAAGTGGCTTGAGGATTTTGTCAGCCTGGCCGAGACGCGCAGCTTCTCCCGATCAGCCCAGTTGCGGCATGTCACCCAGCCCGCGTTTTCACGCCGCATCCAAGCGCTGGAGGCCTGGGCCGGCATCGATCTGGTGGACCGGTCGTCGTACCCCACGCGGCTGACCTCGGCCGGCGAGACCCTGCATGCGCAGGCGCTGGAAATCCTGGTGGCGCTGCAAGCGGCGCGCAATCTGATGCGCTCACACCGCGCCAGCGGGCAGGACGTGATCGAGTTCGCCATCCCGCACACGCTGGCGTTCACGTTTTTCCCGCACTGGCTAATGGAGTTGCGCGGCCGCTTTGGCAGTGTGAAGACGCGGCTGATCGCGCTGAACGTGCATGACGCCGTGCTGCGCCTGACCGAAGGCGGCTGCGACTTGCTGATCGCCTACCACCATGCGTCGCAGCCGCTGCAGCTCAGCCCCGACCGCTACGACATGTTGTCGCTGGGGCATGAAACGCTGGCTGCCTATGCCAAGGCCGACGCGGCCGGCCAGCCGCTGTTCTTCCTGGCCGCCGGTGGCGCGCCGGTGCCGCTGCTGGCCTATGCCGCAGGCGCGTACATGGGCCACATGGTCGAGCAGATCATCCGCCAGTTGGCCGTGGCCCCGGCGCTGGAGACCACCTACGAAACCGACATGGCCGAAGGCCTGAAGGCGATGGCCCTCGAAGGCCATGGCCTGGCGTTTTTGCCCGCCAGCTCGGTGCGCCAAGAGCTGAAGGCGCGCCGCCTGGTGGCCGCTGCGCCGCCCGGCGTGGGTGAGCTGACCATGGAGGTGCGCATCTACCGTGAGCTCCCCGATGTGGCCCGCCACGCCAAACCCGCCGCCCAGGCGCTGTGGGATTTTCTCAAGCGCTACTGAGTTGCCGATGCACCGCCAGCCGCCAGCCGCCAGCCGCCAGCCGCCG
>JANNMP010000777.1:0-10097 GCA_031398015.1 Burkholderiaceae bacterium | reverse complement strand
CGGCGCTGGCCGGCGCCGGCAGCACCTCACGCACACCGGCGCGCATGGCGCGCATCAGCAGGTCAGTGCTCAGCTCGGCGCCCACCAGCACGTAATCGATCTCGGGGTGGGCGTTGGCCAAGGCCTCCAGCGCGTCGAAGTCCTTGGCCGACACCACCTCCACCACCACCAGGTCGGGCCGGCTGCCATTGACCAGCACATTCACCGCGTGCAGCGGCTGCACCAGCGTGCCGACGCTGAAGCCGGGGTTGGCAGCCGACACCGCCGCCGCCCATTGCTGGGCGTGCAGGTTGTCGGGGCTGATGATCTTGGTCTTCATCAAATCGTGCCGGTCACGGATTGATCTGGAAACTCTGGATGGTCTCTTGCTTCAACGGTGTCACCACCTTCACAAACAGCACGCTACTCCGCGTGCAACTGACCGGAACGACGTAGTTCGGGATGTACGGACCCATCGGGTTCCTCTCGCCCACCGCCAGCACCACATTCCTGACCTTGGCGATCGGCGGGTCCAGGAACACGGGCCCGCTGCTGATGTAGATCTCGCTGCCGGCGGGCATCAGGTTGTCATTCACGTCGGCAACCCGCAGCAGGCCGTCGCGCACGCCGCTGGCCGGGCAAACACCGGCGCCCGGGTTGAGCGTGATCACCGCTTCGCTGCCCGAGAACGTCTGCACCAGCTGGGCCGAAACATAGACGTTGGACGGCGCACTGCCATTGAAGACCTGGCCCAGCACACCGTCGTAGATGCCGTTGCCAGCCGGGGCATTGCAGTCGGGCGTGCCATCGCCGGGCAGGCCGATGCAGGGCTCACCGGCACTCCAGCTGCCGTCGGGCCTGCCGGCGATGACGCCGGACTCGTCGTCGTTGCGGAACACCGTGCGCAGCCGGTCGGTGAAGCTCTCGCCTGGGTCGTAGCGGTTGTTGCCGTTGGCGTCGAAGAAGTCCTCCTCGCCCAGCAGATAGGCCAACACCGTGACCCGGCCGTTGGATGGGCGTGTACCGCCGCTGCGCAAGCGCACGCTGCAGGTGCCCGAGCCCGGGCCGACAACCGAGTTGGTGGTCTGGCCCGCTGGCGTGGCGCCTGGCTCGGGCAGCGAGCCAGTCACGCAGGACGCACCGATCAGCCCGGACTCGCTGATGAAGCTCACCGCCGTGCCGTCGGGCGCCGGGTTGCCGAATTGGTCGCCCACGGTGGCAGTGACAGTGCTGCACTCTTGGTCGATGTCACGCCCCTCGCAGTTGCCGATGCTGGTGGACAGCGAGAAGCGCTTCTGCACCGGCACGCCGGTGGACACCACCAGGATGTTTGACAGCGTGGTGATGGCCGGCGCCGCGTTGCGGATCCGCGCCACGACCCGCAGCGAGGTGGGCACGGTGCCTGCCGTCACCAGCGTGGTGACCGTGCCATCGGCAGCCGCCGTGGCAAACGACGGGCTCAACGTGGTGCCGCCCACCGTGGTGGTGGAGTTGCTGTCGGAGAACACGAAGTCCACCAAGGCGCCGGGCAGTGCTGAGCCGGTGCGGTCGAACACCTGGAAGGTCAGGGTCGACACCTCCTGCCGGCCGAACCCTCCCGTGGCCCTGAGCGCGATGTTGGTGATGCTGGCCGAGACGAACTTGATAGCGCCCGCGCCGGCCGGCAGCACGGTGATGGTCGCGGTCTGCGTGACGGTGGCATCACCCAGCTTCACCGAGGCAGTGATCACATCGGCAACGCCGCAGCCCTTGTCGGTGTAGCTGGTATTGGCCACGCCGTTCTGGGTGATCACCTCGGCGCCCATGGTGGCCTTGCCGGATGCGATGCAAGGCGAGGTGAAGGTCACCTTCAGTGGTGGCGTGAACAGGCTACCGGCGCTGGTGACGGGCACGCTCACTGCAGCATTGCCGCCGGCAGACAAGGTGGACGGCGTGATCGACATGCCACCCAGGGCAATGCTCGGAAAGACCACCGCATAGTCCAGGCTGCCACGGACCTGGTCGCCACTGGACATGGCACTGGCCGTCACCGTGAATGCACCCACGCGACTGCCCGCCGCGATGCTGACGGTGGCCACACCGTTACCGTCGGTGAGCGCCGTGCCGGTGCTGGGCACGAATGCGCCGGTGGCGTCGCCGGTGCTGAAGTTGACCACGGTGCCGGTCACCGGCACGCCAAAGGCATTGGTCACGGCCGCACGCAGCTTGCCGGATGCATCGGGCGACACCGTGCTCACCGTGGCGCCGTTCGCATCCACCAGGGTCAGTGCCAACACCGGTGAGCCGGTGCCGGCCAGGGTGACGGCGTAATCCAGGCTGGCACGCACGACCTGGCCGATGGACACCGGGTTGGCCGAGGCAGACACGGTGAACGCGCCCACACGCCGGCCGGCCGCCAGGCTGACCGTGGCCACACCGTTGTTGTCGGTCAAGGCCGTGCCCGACGTGGGCAGGAAGCTGCCCGTGGCGTCGGTGGTGGTGAAGCTCACGGTGGCGTTGGGCACCACCGCACCAGCGGCGTTGCGCAGCGTGGCGCGCAAGCTGCCCGGTGCAGCAGGCGACAGGCGCGTGACCGCCACGCCGCCGTCGTCCACCAGGCTGATCGACATGCTGGGCTCACCGGTGCCGGCCGAGGTGACGGCGTAGTCCAGGCTGGTCCTGACTGCGGCGCCGACCGCCGCCGCATTGGCACTGGCCGAGGCTGTGAACGCACCCACCTGCCGGCCCGCAGGCAGCTCCACCGCGGCCACGCCCGCGGCGTTGGTCAGGGCCGTGCCCGAGTTGGGCGAGAACACCGTGGTGCCGTCGGTGGTCACGAAGCTCACAGCCACATTGGGCACCACCGCGCCGCTGGCGTTGCGCACCGTGGCGCGCAAGCTGCCAGATGCGGCCGGTGACAGCTGGGTGGTGGCTGCACCGTTGGCGTCCAGCAACTGCAGCGTCAGAGACGGCAGGGCCGTGCCGGCCAGGACAACGGCGTAGTCCAGGTTGGTCCGCACCGCTGCGCCGATGGCCGCCGCGCTGGCCGACGCCGTGGCCGTGAACGCGCCCACCCGGGTGCCCGCCGGCAGGCCCACCGTGGCCACACCGTTGGCATCGGTCAGGGCCGTTCCGGTGCTGGGAACAAAGGCACCGGTCTCGTCGTTGGTGCTGAAGGCCACGCTCACGTTGGCCACCGGCACACCGGCGGCGTCACGCACCGTGGCGCGCAATGTGCCGGGTGCGGCAGGCGACACCTGGCTCACCGCCGCGCCGCCGACGTTCAGCAGCGTCAGCGACAGAGAGGGCAGGCCCAGGCCGGTGGACACCACCGCGTAGTCCAGGCTGGCCTTGACCTCGGCGCCGATGGCGGCCGCGCTGGCCGTGGCCGACACGGTGAACGCACCCACCTGCCGGCCCGCCGTCAGGCTGAGCGTAGCCACACCGTTGCTGTCGGTCAGGGCCGTGCCGGAATTGGGCACGAAGGCACCGGTGTCGTCGGTGGTGGTGAAGCTGACCGCCACATTGGGCACCACCACGCCCGCCGCGTTCTTCACCGTGGCACGCAGGACGCCCGGCGCACCTGGCGCCACCTTGTTGCTGGTGGCACCCACCGAGTCAACCAACACCAACGAGACCGTCGGATTGCCCGTTCCCAGGTTGTCCCCCGGGCAGCCCGCCGGGAACGCCATGGTGCTGACACCCGGGATGCACTGGGCCGGGCCTTTGCCACCGCCACCACCACAGGCCGCCAGCGTCAGCGCCACCAGGCTGGCCAGCAGCAGGTTCTGCGCGCGTTTGAAGTTCCAGGGAAAAGACATCATGGGGTCTCGGGCAGCGGCCGCGCTCAATTGCAGACGGGGTTGTTGGCGCTTTCCATGAACTCCTTGCGCAGCGTTGTCGAGAACGGCGGCAGGGTCAGGGTCAGCGGCAGGAAGGGGATGATGGTGGTGTGGGTGTAGTTGCTCAGACGCACGCTCACTGCCTTGCAGTTGGCGCTGGTGCAGCTGTTCACTGCGGCGGGTGGGTTCAGGTAGTCGATGGTGATCTGTGCGGCCGTCAGGTCGGGCATGCGCTGGGTCATGCGGGTCTTGATGTCGGCGTCGCCGATGTCGCACACCACGGCCATGCGGGCACCGAAGCGGGTGGTCTCGGTGGCGGCGTTCCACACCCACAGCAGGCGGCCCATCTCCATCACGCCGAACAGCAGCATGGTGAAGAGCACCATCACCAGGGCCATTTCCACCGCCGCCACACCACGCGGCAGCGGGCGCAGTTGCGGGCGGTTGTGGGGGCACGGGTCGGGACGCAGACGGGGCTGCGATGGGCGGCTCACAGCTGGGCCCTCATGGTGGTCGATATGGGCTTGAAGTTCACATTGGGCATCACCAGCTGCACCAGCGACGAGTAGGCGTAGTTGTTGATCGACGCCGACACCAGGTTGGCCACGCCGCTGCCGGTGGCCTGGGCCGCGTGGGTGCCGGGGCAAGACTGGGCGTCGCACAGGCTCACCGCAGCAATGGTCAGGCCCGGCGCCAGCGCGGTGCCGGTGCAACCGGTGTTGCCATACACCGCCAAGCAGCGCGCCTCGGTCTGGATGGTGGCGTCACCCGGGCCGTGCTGCGACAAGTGGCGCGCCGCGTCGCGCACCGTCTTGTCCAGCGTGTTGAAGGTGTAAATGGCGCGGCCGAACTCGGTGGCGCCAAAGGCCATCAGCACCAGCGGCAGCAGCAGCAGCGCAAATTCAACCGCAGCCACACCATGCTGGCGGCTGCTGGGCCGGGTGCTTGTCGTGGTCATCGGTGGCCTCACTGCACCAGCGACGGGACCAGCGGCCCCTGTGATGCCGCATTGCCGGCAATGCCCGAGCTGGCGCAGGGGCTGCCGGCCTCATTGGAGCGGCCCAGGTATTCCAGCCGCGACGCCACGTTGTTGCCCTGGCGGCGATACGGGTCGAGCATCAGGATGCAGGCATAGGCCCGCACCCCTGCCGTCTGGCTGGTGGCGAAGTTGCCACACTCGACGATTGGCACCACCACCAGCCGCCGGTCAGCGCCGTTGCTGTTGAGCTGGGCCTGCGTGGCAATGGTGTCGGCGTTGCTGTAGAGCGCTGGGTTGGTGGTGTTGCGGGCCTGGATCACGTTGCGCGCATTGCGCGCCGCACGGTAGTTGGGCAAGGCGCCCACCACCCCGGCATAGGCATTGCGGTTCAGCGTCCAGTTCTCGGTGCTGTAGGAATAACCGGTGAAATCAGGCGGCGCGTTGTTGACGTTGTAGCCACCACCGTTGGCGTAGACGCCGAAGCGGGTGTTGTAGGCCCGCTCGATGGAATTGATGGCACCGGTGGCACCCACGCAGCCCGGCTGCACATTGGGGCCGCCGTTGTTGGTGCAATTGGTGAGGATGGGCTGCGGCAGGCTGCACGCGCCGCTGCCCGCCAGCAGGCATGACAGCTCGGGTGCACCCTGTGACGCACCGCAGCCCGGCGTGGGCTCGCTGGGGCTGAAGTCGATCCAGCGGAAATTGCCGGTGTAGTTGTTGACGTTGCCAGCACCGTTCTGCGAGAAGTCCATGCCCACCCAGTCACCGGCGTTGTAGCCGTAGCTGGGCGCGGCACCGCGGGTGCACAGCGCCATCGGCACGGCGCAATTGGTCTGCGCTGGCGCCAGCGTGGCGGTGGCAATGGCGCTGACGGCTTGGGCACCGATTCCCAGCACCTGCATGAAATAAGGCTGGATGCCGTTGCGCTGTACGGTGCAGCGCACATAGTTGGTATTGGCCGCACCCACCGCGCCCCAGCCGCCGTTCAGCGCGGTGCTGTAGGTCAGTGAGATGTCGCCAGCGGGGATGGCAGTGCCCTGGAAATCAACCCGGTTGCGGCTGCCCACCAACTTGCCGGCCGCGTCGGCGCGGGTGAAGGCAGCCACGGGGATGTTGGGCGCGCCGGTCAGCTCATAGGCAGCGGCCAGGGCGCAAGCGTCGGCCGCGTTCTGCAGCTCGGTCTTGGTCAAGTACAGGCGGCCACCGTCGATGGCCAGGCCCACGAAGCCCAGCATCACCGCCAGGCTCAGGCCCACCACGATGGCCACCGCGCCACGCTGGCGGGCGGGGGATGCTGCGCGTGCTGGGCTGAGGTGGCGGGGCATGGTGGCTGGCCGGTGGCGTGCTGGCATGGGCAGGGTGCCGCGCTCAGCGGCCGCCCACACCGATGGTGATCACATTGGCCACCGGCGGCGGCTCGCGGTAGCTGAAGATCAGCCGGTCGGCGCTCTCGCGTGTCAAGCGGCCGTCGGTGGGCGGCACCAGGCCGGCATGCTGGCGTGGCGCGTTGGGGTTCAGCACCTGCTGGGCCAGCATGCCGCGCGCGGCGTCGCCATTGGCCAGGCGCTGGTTGTCGGGCTCGATCAAGGCGCAGCCGCTGGCAGCCAGCAGGCTGCTGGCGCATGCCAGCAAGGCCAGTGGGCCACCGCGGCGTGGCAAGCGGTGGGTGGTGGCAGGGGTCGGCATCAGCGCTTCTCCGGTGTCTGGGTGTCGAAGCCACCCGCGCCAGGCAGGGCCTGGGCGGCAGTGGCAGCGGGCCGCGCGGCGGCCGCGCCGGCTGGCGGCTCAGCGCGGCTGCCTTCGATGCGGCCGTTCAAGATCAAGTCACTGCGGCTGGGCGGCACATAGCTGTCGGTGGGCAGGGCGTAGTTGGCCGGCAGCGGCTTGACCAGGCGCGGCGTGATCACGAACACCAGCTCGGCGCGGTCGGTCTGAAATTCGGTGCTGCGGAACAGCGCGCCCAGCACCGGCACCTCGCCCAGGAAGGGGAAGGCCTTGATGTTGGTGGTGGTGTTGTTCTTGATCAGGCCGCCGATGGCAAAACTCTGCCCATCCATCAGCTGCACCGTGGTCTCGGCCTTGCGGGTGGTGAAGGCCGGCAGCACCGCCGTGCCACCAATGCCGCTGATGGTGACGCCCGACTGCGACAGCTCAGACACCTCGGGCCGCACCTTCAGGTTGATCAGCCCGTTGCCCAGCACCGTGGGCGTGAAGCGCACCGAGACACCGAACTCTTTTTCTTCCAGCGTCACGGTGCGGCCACCGTCGCCGTTGCTGGTGGACACCGGGATGAAGATCTTGCCGCCGGCCAAAAAGCTGCCGGTCTGGCCGCTGATGGCCATCACCGTGGGCTCGGCCAGTATCTTCACCAGGCCGTCGTTCTTCTGCATGTTCAGCGTGCCGTTGCTGACATTGCGGCCCGGCACGGTGCCGTATTGGGTGACATAACCGCTGGGCGTGAGGATCACGTTGCCACCCACCGGCGCACCGGGCAGCGTGGTGGGCAGCACACCGCCCACCACCGCATCGACCGAGCTGAACGGCACGTTGTTGGGGCCGGTGCGGCCGATCTGGCCCAGCTCACCGGTGCCACCGCCGAAGATGCCCGACAGAAAGCGGATCATCGAGCCGTCATTGGCGGCATAGGCGCGTGAGAAATTGATGCCGAACTGGTCGAGCAGGTTCTTGCTGATCTCGGCCACCTTCACTTCCAGCATCACCTGCTGGGGCGCGGCCACGCTGAGCATGTTCACCAGCCGCGGGTTGCCGGCACTGGCGCTGCTGTTGGCACCACTGCCACCGCTGCCACGCAAGTAGGCATTGGCCAGGTCGGTGATGCGCACCAGCGCCTCGCTGTCGGCCACGGTGCCACGCAGCACCAGCGAATCAAACGCCGCCGTCACCCGCACCCGCTCAGCGATGGGCACCACCGCGCGCTCGTCGGGCAGCAGGGTGTCGATGGCCGACTGCAGGGCCACCGGGTCCATCGCGATCAGCAGGCTGAGCATGGTGCAGCGCCCACCGGCATGCACCAGCACCACGTTGGTGGAGCCGATGCTGCGGCCGGTGAAGTACAGGTCTGACGGGCCCAGCAGGCGCACCGCCACATCGCCCGCGCCGGGGCGCGGCGCCACTGCCTGCGCATTGGCGCGCTGCGGCAACACGCCGGCAGCGGGGCTGGCGTCGTCGGGCGATGTGCCACCCGCCACGCCCGAGCGGCTGGCGCCTTCGTCAACCACCAGGCGCACCACCGGCAGCTTGGGCGCATAGCGGGTGGTGCGGCCGGTGGACAGGTGCAGCACGGCCTCGTCCACGTCCACACAGGCCAGCGGGGCGGGGGCTGGGCTGGGGGCAGACACAGGCGCTGCGGCGGGCACAGTCGCAGGCGCCGCCGGCACGGTGGCGGCGGCCGCAGCAACTGCCGGGCGCGGCAGCGGCGCGGCGGCCGGGCGCACCAGAGCAGGGGCGGTGGCGGCGGGCACGGCGCGGCTGGCTGCAGCAGGCGCTGCGGCCTGCGCCATGGCCACCGGGCTGAAGATGCCAAGGCCCAAGCCCAGGCCCAAGGCCACAGCCAGGCGGGTGCGGCATTGCAGCCGCCGAACAGGGATCAGAAACATTCGACCGCCTTGGTCAGACCACGGATGATTTCGACACATTGCTTGGCCACCACCGGCACCGGCGGTGGCACCGGTGCCACCGCCACGGTGACCGGTGCGGGCGCGGGCGCGGCCCGGCGCACCACCGGCCGGGGTGCAGACGGCGGCGGCGGCGGTGCAGCGGCCACCTTGCCGCCGCTGAGCAGCAGCTCTTTGGTGGCGCCGGCGGTGCTTGCGGCCTGGCTTTCACTCTGGTTGCGCAGCACCAGCGACAAGGTGCCCACGCTGCGCGCCAGGTCCAGCAACTCAGCTTGCGCCGGCGTCACTTCCAGCGTGACGGCGTTCACCACCTTGGGCTTGGTGGCGTCGCGGTCGGCCTCTTGCGCCACCGCCAGCACCAGGATGCGTTCGAGCACGATCTTGCTGATGGTGCGGTCGCGGTCGTTGGTCTTGGCGCCTTCTTCCTGGGTGTTGACCAGCACATCGACAAAGGTGCCCGGCAAGGCAAAGCCGGCCACGCCCACCACGTCGTTCACCCGCACCGTCATCGCCCGCTTGCCAGCCGGCACCACCGCCGACAGGCCACCCTTGGTGCCGGGTGGTGCCAGGCGCGGCTCGAGCACCGGCTCACCACGCTGCACGGTGCCGGTGACCACCCGGCCGTGCAACTTTTCCAGCTCACCGAAGGCGCCAGGCGGCTGGTTGCCTTGCGGCCAGTCGATCAGGCGCACCATCTCGGGCGTGATGGCCGAGCCCAGCGGAATTTCAAGCGCCGCCACCGCCACCTTGCCGGCGCCGCTGTTCTGGCTTTGCATCCAGCGTGCGGCCAGCACCACTGCGGCCAGGCCGGCAATGGCAGCGATCAACAGCATCAGCATTCCACGGGATCGCATCACAGGCTCCGGGTCGGGCGTGTCTGGGGTTTACAAATAGTCACACGCCGTTGGCATGGCGTGTCACCGCGCCTGCGGGGTTGAACCCGCCCCATCTGTGGCGAAGTAGGCATGCCAGGCCCAATCGATCAGCGCCGGGCTGAGCTGGGCCGGCACGCCCAGGTATGCCGAGCGGCTGGCGATCAAATGCAGCAGGTCACGCGGGTAGCAGGCCAGCAGCGGCCGGCCACTGCCGCCGTGGTATTGCTGGCACAGCAGGTCAAAGGCGTCGCTGTCGAAGGCCATGCCCTCGCTGCTGCACACCCGCTCGAACACACGCTGGTAGTCGGCCAGCGACAAGGCCCCCACCTCGATCTTGTGGCCCAGGCGGCGCAAGAAGGCCGCGTCTTCCAGCTGTTGGGGCCGCAGGTTGCTGCTGAAGACCAGCACCATGTCGAAGGGCACGGTGAACTTGGCACCGTTGCGCAGCATCAGGTGGTCATGCCGGCGCTCCATCGGCACGATCCAGCGGTTCATCAGCTCACGCGGGGTGACCACCTGGCGGCCCAGGTCGTCGACGATGAACAGGCCGTTGTTGGCCTTGAAATGTGGCGGCGCCTCGTAGAAGCCGGCGCGGGCGTCGAAGCTCAAATCGAGCATGGCCAGCGTCAGCTCACCGCCTGCAACCACGCAGGGGCGCTGGCACAGCAGCCAGCGTGCATCGGCGCGGCTGCGGCCGTCGAGTGACGGGGTGGTGGCGCGGCGCAACCCCGCGCCGGGGGCACCCGCCGCCCCAGCCGCCGGGGCAGGCAGGGCCCCGTGGGAGAGGGGGGCGTAGATGCGGGTCACT
>JANNMP010000387.1:0-9530 GCA_031398015.1 Burkholderiaceae bacterium | reverse complement strand
TGTTGATGATGAACAACACACCGAAGTAGACCGGGTCGATGCCGGCGGCCTTGACCAGCGGCATCAGCACCGGTGTGAGGATCAGGATGGTGGGCGTCATGTCCATCGCCGTGCCCACCGCAATCACCAGCAGCATCATCATGATCAGCAGCAGGGTGGGCTGGTTGATGAACGGCTGCAGCAGCGAGATCACCTTGGCTGGCAGGTCGGCCACGGTGATCAGCCAGGCCGACACCATGGCTGCGGCCACCAGGAACATGATGATCGCGGTTGTCTTGGCGGCGGTGATGAACACCGCGCCGAGCTGGTTCAGGCTCAATTCACGGTGGATGACAAAGGCCACGAAGAAGGCATAAACCGCCGCCACCACCGCTGCCTCGGTGGGCGTGAACACGCCCATGCGCAAGCCCACCAGGATGATCACCGGCAGGAACAGCGCCCAGGCTGCATGGCGCAGCGCGGCGAAGATTTCAGCCCGGCTCTTGCGCGGCGGCGGCGTGATCACTTCCTTGCGCACCAGGATCATCCAGGTGATCCACAGTGCCGCGCCGATCAGGATGCCGGGGAAGATGCCGGCCAGAAACAGCTTGCTGATCGACACATTGGCAGCGACGCCAAAAATGACGAAGCCGATCGACGGCGGGATCACCGGGCCGATGACGCCGGCCGCAGCGATCAGCCCGCCCGAGCGGGCTTTGTCGTGCCCGGCCTTGACCATCATCGGCAGCAGCAGCGCGGTGAGTGCGGCGGCGTCGGCCACTGCCGAGCCCGACAGCGCCGACAGCAAAATGGCGGCCAGGATGGTGACGTAGCCCAGGCCGCCCTTGATGTGGCCGACCAGCGCCAGTGCAAAGTTGACGATGCGCTGGCTCAGGCCGCCGACGTTCATGATCTCGCCGGCCAGCATGAAGAACGGCACGGCCAGCAGCGGAAAGCTGTCGCTGCCGTTGATCACGTTCTGCGCCAGGATCTGCGCGTCGAACAAATCGAGGTGCCACATCAGCGCCACGCCGCAGGCCAGCAGCGAGTAGGCGATCGGGATGCCCAGGGCCATGGCGCCGATCAGCGCGCCCAAAAAGATGAAGACGGTCATGGCCTGGCTCCCGGGGTCTTGTTGTGGCCGGCCAGCGTGGCTGGCACCTCGGCGTTGTCGCGCGCCAGTTCGGCTTGCAGGGCTTCCAGCTCGGCCGCCTCTTCAGACTCCTTGACCATCACCAGTTCGGCCTCGCTCAACTGGCCTGTCAGTGCCAGGTACAGCTCATAGACCAGGATCACCCCGGCCGAGACGGCAAACACCACGCCGGCCGAGTAGAAGATGGCCACCGATGCACCGCTGACCGGCGCCTCGACGTCCCAGTTGATCTTGGCCTGCGCCAGGCTGCCGGTGAACAGCAGCCAGGTGATCCACAACATCAGGCCATGGCCGATCAGCAGGCAAGCCTTCTTGCCCCACAGCGGCAGGCGCGAGACCAGCATGTCGCTGCCCAGGTGGCCATGCTCCTTGAGCGCGACGATGGCGCCCAGGAAGGTGAGCCACACAAAGGCCCAGCGCGAGACCTCTTCACTGATGGTGATGCCGGAGTTGAAGGCGTAGCGCAAGACCACATTGCCGAACACCAGCACCACCATCAGCGCCAGCAGCAGGCCGATCAGGACTTCCAGCGCGCGGCAGTAGTGGTGGATCAGTTGCTTCATCTTGTCTCCTGGTGCGGATGGCGCTGCTGCGGCGCCGAGCCAGTGGCCGGTGGTGCATGGCCACCAGCGCTTAGTGCTGTATGTTTGTACGAACGGGTTAGTTCTTAACGTCGGGCAAACCCGTGGACTGCTGAGAAATAAAACCTCCGGCGCTGCGGACCCTGGCGGCCGGTCGGCGCCGCCTTGGGGAAGTGGCGCAGCGGCGGCATCCGCTGTTGCAGTCGATCAGCCGAGCGGCAAGGCCGAGGCCGTGGGGTCGTTTGGGCTTGGCACGCGAACACACGGACCCGAGCGTGGCATGCCAAGGACCGTGCCCGCGCCTCGCCTGCCAAGCCCTGCCCGACCCCACGACCTCGGCCTTGGGCAAGCAGGTGTGGACTTCGGAGACCTGAAACCCCAACTGACTTGGCGGCAGACGCAGCGGGCCGGCGCGGCATGTGATTGCCGGAAGTGCGCAGCCGCCTGACTGCAAGGTCGAGGTTGTGGGGCCGGGCGGGGCTTGGCACGCGAGGCGCGGCGGCAACCGCACGCACGGCACGCTGCCCCGTCGTGTGTTCGCGTGCCAAGCCCCGAACGGCTCCACGGCCTCGGCCTTGCCGCCACGGTCTCGGCATGCAGACATCCTGTGACGTCGCATGCCGTGCCGCAGACGAACGCTGTTTCTTCGCGAACGCCGGGCGCGGTCATGGGCCTGGGATGCTCACAAGTCGATCCGGCTTTGCCGGGCGACTTGATCCCCCGCAGGGGGCGGGCTGGGCGCAGCCCGGCCCCGGGGGTGCTCATGTCGAGCCGTCATGGCTTTGTGGCACCACCACGCAGCCGGCAATGCGCCAGGCACCGTCGGCCTGGCGCGCCAGCAAGTACGACGCACGCCAGTGCCGGCCTTCGGCGTCACGCAGTTGCACCACCTGCAGCACCTGGCCGTCGTCCAGCGTGGGCTGGAAGAACACCGTGGCGCGTGGCCGCAGCACCATCGGGTAGCTGCCGCTGACCATGGCCATGAAGCGCGTTGCATCACCAAACTGGGCGCGGATGGCCGGCGCGGCATACGAGAAGGCGCGCTCGGCGTCGCCGTCGGCCATGGCGCGCAATTGCGCCTGCACCACCTGGCGCACCGCGCGGGCGTCGGCATCGGCCACCAGCGGCGGCCCAGCTGCATCGGCGCCGCCTGCCATGGCGGCCAACAACAGGCCGGCCGCGGCCAACAGGCCACGGCGCCGCGCCAGCGCTGCAGCCGGCGTCATGCGCGCAAGCCCCGCAGCGCACTGCGCAGGCCGGCGCTGGCCTGCAGCCGGCCGACCTCGGTGCCGTTCCAGTTGCACAGCGGCGCGTCGCTGATGCCCTGCAAGAACGCCAGGTCGGCGTCGTTCAGCGGCAGCAGCGCTTGCACCACCGCCGCCAGCACCACCTCGGCGGCGCGGGCGTTGTTGCCGTCGTCCATCTTGATCGCCACACCCAGGCCTGAATCGGGCAATGCAGCGCCGTACACGCCCTCGGCGCCCACCTTGCAGAACAGGCGCTGGCCCAGGCGCTGCATCAGCCGGGTGTCGAGCCGGCCGCTGCCGGCGACATGGAACGGCGATGCCGCCACCGCCTGGCGCAGCCGCTTGGCCGCACGGGCGTGCCCGGGTGACAGGCCGGTGCCAGTGCCGATGCGCGCAAAGCCCAGCGCCAGTTGCTGCAGCGGGAAGGCAAACGTGGGGATCGAGCAACCGTCGGTGCCCACCGGCGCCCGGGCCAGGTCGGCACCAGTGGCCGCCGCCAGCGCAGCGGTGATCTCGCCCATCACCGGGTGGCTGGCTGCCACATAACCACGCACAAACTCAGCCGGCTCGCGCCCGGCCTGGCGCGCCATCAGGCAGCCCAGGCAGACAAAGCCGGCGTGTTTGCCCGAGCAGTTGTTGTGCAGCGCGCTGGGCACCGCGCCGGCTGCGGCCAGGGCTTTCAGCGCCGTGTCGTTGTAGGGCCAGTGGGTGCCGCATTCCAGCGCGCTGGCGTCCAGGCCGGCCTTGGCCAGCATGCCAGCTGCCGTCTCGGCATGGCCTGGTTCACCGCCGTGGCTGGCACAGGCCAGCGCCAGCTCGGCATCGCCGAGGCCCAGCGCGTCGGCGGCGCCGCTGGCCACCAGCGGCAGCGCCTGCATCACCTTGCAGGCGCTGCGTGGGAACACCGGCCGCGTCACATCACCCAGCGCCAGCAGCAGCGCGCCATCGGCATCGACGATGGCCAGCGCACCGCGGTGCAACGATTCAACGATGCCGCCGCGCAGGGCTTGCACAAGGTCGGGGTGGGTGTTCGGCATGGGGCTGGGGCGGCGGCTCGGGTGTTGATCGTAGCCCGGCGCCCGCCGCAGCGCGGGCCAGAATCCTGCGATGCCCATGCCCATGCTCATCGGTGTTGATTTCTCCAGCGCGCCCACACGCCGCAAGCCCATCACGCTGGCCAGCGGGCGTTTGCAAGGCGCGGCACTGCAACTCGGCGCCGCCCGGCACTTTGCCAGCCTGGCCGGCTTTGCCGACTGGCTGGCCCAACCGCAGCCCTGGGTGGGCGGGTTCGACCTGCCTTTCGGCCTGCCGCGCGCGCTGGTGGCCACGCTGGGCTGGCCGCTGGACTGGGCCGATTGCATGGACCATTACGCCAGCCTGGCGCGCCCACAGATCCGCGCCACCTTCGCCGCCTTTTGCGCGGCGCGGCCGGTGGGCGCCAAGTTTGCCCACCGCGCCTGCGACGGCCCGGCAGGCTCCAGCCCGTCGATGAAGTGGGTCAACCCGCCGGTGGCCTACATGCTGCACGCCGGGTTGCCGCTGCTGCGCGCCGCCGGTGTCTGCCTGCCGGCGCATGCACCAGGCCAGGGTGATGCGCAGCGGGTGGCGCTGGAGGCCTACCCCGGCCTGCTGGCACGTGAGCTGATCGGCCGCCGCCCCTACAAGAGCGACGACCGCGCCAAGCAGACAGCCGAGCGCCTGATCGCCCGCAAAGACCTGATCGACGCACTGGAGCAGGGCCGCAGCCGCCTGGGCCTGCGCATCCGTCTGAGCGCGGCGCAGCGCGACATGCTGGCCGACGACGCCAGCGGCGACGCGCTGGACGCGGTGCTGTGCCTGGTGCAGGCAGCCTGGGCGACGCTGCAGCCGCAACCGCCGCACGGGCCCGGCTGGGGCCTGCCGGCTGCGCTGGACCGGCTGGAGGGCTGGATCGTCAGCGCCTGAGCACCGCAGCGCCCGGCGCGGCCTGCTGGTAGCCGTCGTTCAGGCGCTTGAAGCTGGCCTGGCGCTCGGTGTCGATGAAGGCGCGCAGTGCATCGGTCTGGAACGGCCGCAGCGCTGCCGTGTGGTGCAACACGATGTCAGCACCCAGCGCCCAGTCCACCGCCCCGGCGTTGCTGGCCGCATCGGGCTGCAGCCACAGCAGCGCGTCGTCGGCCAGCAGTGCCAGCGCCGCCTGGGCCACTTGCGACGCCGGCACCGCGATCAGCTGGACCAGCTGCGGCCAGCGCCCCAGTGGCCCGGCATCCCCTTGCGGCGCCCACAGCAGCAGCAGGCGCTGCGGCGCGTGGGTTTCAACCGCCGGGCCATTGGCGGTGTTGACGAACTCGGTGGCGCTGCTGAACACCAGCTTGACCGCGCCCACCCAGGCGCCCGGTGCCCAGCGCGACAACACCCGCGGGTGGCTGGCCGGGCGCAGTTGCAGCGCGGTTGCATCGGGCTGCCACACCGGCGCACCGGCCTGCTGTGCCTGGCTGTCCCGGGACGACGCAGCCAAGTCGCGGGCGCTGCGGGTGGCGTTCTCCAGGGCCTCGTCGTCGGGCAGCGGCGGCGCTGCCATGGCGGGCAGCTCGATGTCGGGCGACAGCGCCGCCTGGGCTTGCTCGGCTGCCATGTCAACGCTCGGCAGGCTGACCTCAGGCGCACGGGTGTCGGATATCGGCGGGCGGGGCAGATCGACCACCGGCACGTCCTGCACATCGTCAGCCAACCAGCGCTGGCCACTGCGCAGCACGCCGCCTTTGGCGCCGGGCCGCGTGCTGTTGCCAGGGCTGTTGCCAGGGGTGTTGCCAGGTGTGTTGCCAGGGTGCAGGCGCGCGCCCAGGTCGGCCAGGTCAAGCGCATCGGTGCGCGCAGCATGGGGCTGGCGCATGCGCCGCACAAAGTCGTCCAGCGCGCGGGTGGGGTCGTCTGGCTCGGTCGGATTCATCGCCGCATTCTGCTGTGCAGGCACCAAGAATGGGGAGCCGAACCTAGGGTGAACCCGGGTTTTTGGGTTTCGTCCTCTAGCGCTGTTGATGACACTGCGAGCCTGGCTGGCAAGACCGGCCTCCAACAGATCAACCACAGCCGAGAGCGAGACCCCCATGACCACCACCACCAACAACAGCCTGCGCAGCGTCACCCTGAAGACGGTTGCCAACTACCGCCACGCCGCCGAGCGCACCGTGCTGGCCTACCACAGCGGTGGCCAGCGCCTGATCGGCGTGGTGCACGGCGGCGTTGACCAGGCCGCCCAGCGTGGCGCCGAGCCCTATGTGCCCGGCCTGGCTGCCGCGCTGCGCCGCGCCAATGACAACCTGGGCCAACTGGCCAACCAAGGCCTGGACGCCGTGACCGAGCGCACCAGCCGCGTCATCGAGCTCAGCGCCGACGGCGTCGTCACCCAGGTCAAGCGGGTGGCCGACCTGGCCGACGGTGTCGACAGCCAGATCGTGGCCACCGGCCTGCAGGCCGCCGTGCGCTTCAGCCTGCCGGGCGCGCAAGTGGCGCTGGCGCTGTCGCAGCGCCTGGCCGCCGGCGCCGACAAGCTGGCCGATGTGGCCGCCGGCCCCACCGCTGCCAAGCAAGCCGCCACCACGCTGCGCAAGACTGCCAAGCGGGCCCAGGCCGCTGGCCAGCGTGTGCGCCGCAACTTGCCCGCCACGCCGGTGGTGGCCGAATCGGTGGCTGACGTGGTGGCTGATGTGGTGGCCGACGTCTCGGCCACCGCCAAGACCGCCAGCCGCCGCGCCAAGGCCCAGGCGGCCGACGTGGTCGAGACGGTCAGTGATGCCGTGCAAAGTTCGGCCAAGACCGTCAAGGCCGGTGCGCGCAAGCTGGCTGCCAAAACACAAGCCACGCAAGCCACGCAAGCCGCCCAGACCCGCCAGGTCCGCGCACTGAAGTCGGCCGTCACCAAGCCAGTGCAGCGTGCCAGCCGCAAGGCCGGCGCGGTGGTCAAGTCCGCCAAGGCCGCTGCCAGCCGCGCCACCGCCTGACCCCGGGCGCCGGACAGCGGGCCGCCGATGCCGATGCGACAACTCAGCGGCCACGACGCCGGCTTTCTCTACGCCGACACGGCGCAGGCCAACGCCAACGTCAGCCTGCTGCACATCCATGACCAGCGCACGGCCCCGGGCGGGGTGGTGCGCTTCAAGAGCATCCTGGCCCACATCGAGGGCCGGCTGGGGTCGGCGCCGCGGTTCCGCCAGCGGCTGCAGCGGGTGCCGCTGGGGCTGGACCGGCCGTACTGGGTCGACGACGCCGATTTCGACCTGGAGTACCACGTTCGCCACATCGCCCTGCCCAAGCCGGGCGACTGGCGGCAGTTCTGCATCCAGGTCTCGCGCATCCATGCCCGCCCGCTCGACCATGACCGCCCGCTGTGGGAGGCCTATGTCATCGAGGGCCTGGACAGTTTTCTCGACCTCAGCGCCGGCAGCTTTGCGCTGCTGTTCAAGACCCACCTGGCGGCGGTGGATGTGCACCGCCTGGGCGAGCTGAGCAGCCGGCTCTACGACACGCGGGCCCTGGTCAGCTCGCCGCCGCCGCCGGCACCCTGGTTTGCCACCTCGGCGCCCGGCCGTTTGGGCTTGGTGCTGCGTGGTCTGGTCAATTCGGCCACCGCACCGCTGCGCCTGGCGCGCCCGCTGGTGCGTGCGGCCACCAGCGTGGCACCGGCCGCCATGGCCCTGGCCAGCGAGATGCTGCTGCGGCCGCAGAACCTGCCGCCCACCCGCTTCAACGCCGTGGTGTCGCCGCACCGCGTGTTCGAGACCCGGCGCTTCACCGAAGCCGAGTTCGACCAGATCTGCGCCCTGGTGCCCGGCGCCACGCCAGACGACGCCGTCGCCGCTGTGGTGGGCGGTGCGCTGCGCCGCTACCTGGACGCCCAGGGTGAACTGCCCGCCGGCCACAGCCTGGCGGCCATCGTGCCCGCGCCAACGCCAGTGGCCGCGCCGCTGCATGGCGATCACGCCGATGCCCCGCTGGCCTGGCGCCACCTGCACCTGGGCACCGAGATTGCCGACCCGCTCAAGCGCCTGGCGTTGCAGCGCCGCCAGGCCCACGCCAAGCCTGGCCGGGTGGCGCGTGTGCTGGGCAGCCCGGTGCTGGCCGAGCTGGGCGAGCAGGCATCGGCCGCGCTGCTGGCCTGGAGCCGGCGCCTGGTGGGCCGCGCCGGTGCCCGCCTGGGCAGCAGCACACCGCCGGCCAACTGCACCCTGGTGTTTGTGCCGGCGCCGCCGCAGCCGCTGTACCTGTGCGGCGCGCGGCTGACCTACTTCTCGGCGATCCTGCCGATCAGCGACGGCCTGGGCCTGGCATTTGCCGTCACCCGCTATGACGGCCGGCTGGTGATTTCACCGACCAGCTGCCGCGAGCTGATGCCCGACCCCGCGCTGTTTGCGACATGCCTGCGCGACAGCTTCCAGGAGTACCTGGCGCTGGCCCGGCACAGCGGCAGCCGGCAGGCGCCAACGCCAGCCACGCCGCGCCGGCCGCGCCCGGCTGCCAAAGCCGTCAAAGCCACCAAGGCCACCAAGGCTGCTACAGCGGCACTGCCGCGTGTGTCATCAGCCGGTACAGCGCGCCGCCCACGCCCTGCGGCTTGAACGGCTGCCACTGGCCTTCGGGCTGGGCCAGGCGGTCAGCGACGATGCCCAGCACCATGGCGTTGAAACCCAGGCCGGTGTGGCTGCCGCTGACGCGGATGTTCTCGCACAGCGCGCCCGGTCCGTCCACCGTGGCCTCTTGCGGCGGCACCACGCCGTCGCTCAGCGAGTACAGGCAGCTCATCGGCACGGCCGGCAGCAGGTGCTCACGCAGCGGTTTGGCGCGTGG
This sequence comes from Burkholderiaceae bacterium, assembly GCA_031398015.1. Lineage (GTDB taxonomy): Bacteria > Pseudomonadota > Gammaproteobacteria > Burkholderiales > Burkholderiaceae_C > Pseudaquabacterium. The sequence goes on along the minus strand of JANNMP010000387.1, from coordinate 747 downwards.
CTGCATCACATGCACCTCGGCGCCCATCGGGTGGGCCACCATGCGGTACAGCGCCTTGACCAGCGGTGCGGCCTGGCTGCCCTCGGGGCCGACATTGACCGGGCTGCCCAGGGTGACGACCTGGCGCACGCACCCGGCAGCCTGCAGCGCGCCGTAGAGCGCAAACACGCCGCCCAGGCTCCAGCCGACCAGGCTGACGCGGCGGCCGCTGCTGTGGTGCAGATGGCGGATCTTCTGCTCCAGCGCCTGCGCATGGCGGCGCTGGAAGCCGATGTTGCGGCCCAGGCCCCAGCTCTGCACGTCGTAGCCACGGCCGGACAAAAAGGTCTTCAGCGCCACCAGCGAGCCCTCGTCGGCCATGAAACCGGGCAGCAGCAGCACCGGGTGGCCATCACCCTTGGGGCACTGGGCCAGCGCCGGCCAGGTGATCGGCAGCACCGCCATCTCGGCCAGCGCGCGCCATTCAATCAGCGAGTGCAGGCGGCTGGGCGCGCCGGTGTGGGGGTGACGGATGGCCATGGCTTGCATACAAGTTCAGCGATGCAGGCGATTGTGGCGGCGCTTGGCCGCACCCGGGAGGGTGAGCGGTCTACCCCGCGCGCCCGCTGCCCGCCCAGCCCTGCACCTGCTGCAGCAGTTGGCCCACTGCGGCGGCCGGCGCGGCCAGCGTCTTGCCTTGCGCTGCGGCCGCGCTGGTGACCTGGGCGACCAGCGCCAGGGTGTCGTGCACCGACGCCCAGCGCAGGC
>JANNMP010000325.1:0-13994 GCA_031398015.1 Burkholderiaceae bacterium | reverse complement strand
GATTTCGCCTTCTTACGGGCGGTCTCGACACCGCTTGCCGAGGGTGCGCGGCGCGGACTGCTCATCGGCGAGGCGGGCGATCCCGAGGGTCCGGAGGCACCTGGGCTGGGCCAACCGCGCGCCGCCACCTGCGGCGGCATCACGGCGTTTGCTCGCGCAGCAGGTTGGCCAGCTCCACGGCCGAGCGCACGTTCATCTTCTCGAACAAGCGCGCACGGTGCACTTCCACCGTGCGCACGCTGATGTCCAGTTCATCGGCGATCAGCTTGTTGGCCAGGCCGGCGATCACCCGCTGCATCACCTCACGCTCACGCTCGGTCAGCTCGGCCAGGGCGCGCTGCAGTGCCTGCCGCGCGCGGCGCCGGATGATGGCCTGGCCGCTGGCGTCCAGCGCCTGTTGCACCCGGTCGACCAAGGCGTTGTCGGAGAACGGCTTCTCGACGAAATCGAAGGCGCCGCGCTTGACGGCGGCCACCGCGGTGGGCACGTCACCATGGCCGGTGAGAAAGATCACCGGCAGTGCGTCGGTGAGGCCACGCTCGACCAACTGCTCGAACAGCACCAGGCCGCTGGTGCCGGGCATGCGCACGTCCAGCAGCAGGCATGACGGCGCGCTGGGCCAGCCGCCGGCCAGGTCTTGCGTGGCCAGATGGGCGACGAAAGCCTCGGCATGGCCGAAACCCTCGGACAGCAGCCGGCGCGAGCGCAGCAGCCAGGCCAGCGCATCACGCACCACGGTCTCGTCATCGACGAGGTAGACCACCGGGATGCCCAAGGGCTGTGATGCGGTCAAGGCCACCATGGCCAGCAGTATCAGGCAAGCGCAGTGGGGCGCATGTCACCTGCTCAACCGCGGACCAGCGTGACAGTCAACTCGGCACGCTGCGCGGCGCCAACTGCGGCAGCGTGAAGCGGAACTCGGTGCCGCCCGCCGGTGGTGGCAGGTTCTCGAAATCCATCGCGCCGCCGTGTTGCTCAACCACCGTGCGGCACAGCGACAGGCCCAGGCCCATGCCCTCGGGTTTGGTGGTGAAGAACGGCGTGAACAGCCGCTGCGCCACATCGGCGGGGATGCCGGGGCCGGCGTCGATGACCGAGAACACCACCCAGCGCCCCGCCGCAGCGGCAGCCGGCCGCACCCGCAGCGTGAGCACACGCGCGGCCAGCGGCGTGTCACCCTCCATCGCCTGGATGCCGTTGCGCGCCAGGTTGAGCAGCACCTGCTCGACCATGGTGCGGTCCACCTTCACCCGGGGCACCGGCTGGGCAATGTCGAGCTCCACCCGTGCGCCGCTCTTGCGCGCCTGCAGCCGCACCAGCGGCAGCACCGATTCGATCAGCAGGTCGGCCGCAATCACCTCATGTGCCTGGTGGCGGCGGCGCACGAAATCATGCACGCTCTTGATCACCCGGCCGGCACGCTCGGCTTGCTCGGCAATGCGCTCCAGCGCGTGTTGCAGCGACGGCAGCAGCTCTTGGTCGGCCGGTGCGGCCGCGCCATCGACGGGGCCCACAACAGCCGGCACCGGCTCGGCCAGCAGGTTCAGCGAGCCGGTGGCGTAGCTGGCAATCGCCGACAGCGGCTGGTTCAGCTCATGGCTGAGCAGCGATGCCATCTCGCCCACGCTGGCCAGGCGCGCGGTGGCCTGCAGCCGCTCCTGCTGCTGGCGCGACAAGTCTTCGGCGCGGCGCTGGGCCGACATGTCGAGCACCGCGCTCATCCAGCCGGTTTGCTTGCCGGTGCCGGTGACCAGCGGCGCCTCGTAGATCATCACCGGGAAGCGCTCGCCGTTCTTGCGCATGAACTCGGTCTCGTAACCGGCATGCGGCTGCTCGTCGTCGGCCGGCGCGGCCAGGCGCTCAGCATGGCGGCTCTGGTAGTCGCCCACCCGTTCGGGTGGCCAGTAGGGCGGCAGCTCGGCGCGCAGCAACTCATCGGCCGTGAAGCCCAGCATGCGGCAGAACGCTGGGTTGACATAGACGATGCGGCCCTGGCGGTCACGCGCGCGCAGGCCGGTGAGCAGCGAATCCTCCATCGCCTTGCGAAAGCCCAGTGATTCGGCCAGCGCTTCTTCGGCTGCGGCGCGGCGGCGGCCGTCGCGCACCAGCAGCAACACCACCGCGAACAGCGCCATCGACAGCCCCAGCACCAGCGCGGTGGCCAGGTTGGGGATCAGGCTGGGCGCACGCTCGGCGGCGTCCACCCGCAGCTGCAAGGGCGAGCCGGGCAAATCAACCACCCGGTCGGCGAGAAACACACCGGCGCCGCGCACCGTGCCGCTGCGCGCCAACCGGGTGCCGTCGCCCTCGACAAAACTCAGCTCATGGCTGCGGCCGATGTCGGCGCCGCGCACTTCATCGAGCCATTGCGGCAGCAGCAGCGTGGCCACGTTGAAGCCCACCAGCTGGCCGGCTTGCTGCACCGGCACACACACTTCCACCACCTCGGCGCCCAGGCCGGCAGGCAGCGGCAAAAACTGGCTGCGCGAGAACGCCGGTGCCGCCGAGCGGCGGGCGGTGTTGCAGGCGACCTCGGCTTCGAGTGCCATGTCAGCGCGCGGCATGCGCTGGAACAGCGGGCTGCGGTAGGGTGAATCCACCGCCTCCAGGATCACCAGCTTGGCATCACGGCGCTCGACCCGGCCCAGCTCACGCTGGCTGCGCAGCAGCACCTCGGCCAGGCGCTGCCAGGCCTGGGGGTCGTCGGGGCGTGTCTGCAGGCCTTGCAGCCCCTGCAGCACCAATTGCGCCCGGCGGCGGATTTCACCCTGGGCGGCGCTGGCCTGGTCGTCGGTGCGCTCTTGGGCACGGGCATGCTCGTAGCGCAGCGTCAGCAGCACCAGCAGCGATTGCGCCACGCCCAGCAGCACCACCAGCGCCACCCACAGCAGCAGCCGCGGTGTGCGGCGGCTGGTGGTGGTTGGTGCTGGTGGTGCTGGTGGTGCTGCTGGCGCTGCCGCAGTGGCCTGGGCAGCAGGTGGCGGGGTGGGCACGGTCATGCTGACCGGCAGTATTCCCCGCCACCGGGGCTGTGGGCCTACGCAGTTGTGCGCATGGGCCCAAGCCGGTGGGCACTCAGCGGCCGAGGGCCGACAGGCGCAGCGGCGCGGCAGCGGCTGGCGCGGCGCTGTAGGCCTCGGCGTTCAGGCGGGCGATCTCACCGCTGGCCAGCGCGGCGCGGGCTTCGGCGCGCACCGCTTCACGGCTCAGCGCCAGGTTGCTGTTGGCATTGGCCTGCACCGGGTTGATGGCATACAGCTCGCTCAGCTGGCCTTGGCGCAATGCCTGGCGGGCCTGGGCCACCACATCGGCGCGGCTGGTTTTGCCAATGGTGTAAGCGGGCTCGACCGTGGCTTCCTGGGCGAAGGCCGAGCCGGCGGCGGCAGCGGTCAGCACGATGGCGGCGATCAGGGATTGGGTGGTGTTCATGGTGGTGTCCTTGCAGTGGGTTGAGGTGTCGGTTGGGTGTCGGTGCCTGCGGTGGCGCTGTGTGTGTTGCACTGTTCGCCGACCACGGACTGAACTGTGACCAGCGTTGCCGACAGCCACCGAACAGCCACATGACAAAAACGTCATCCAGCGCCTGGCCTGCCGGTGGCACCATGCCGCCCATGCGACTGCTCGTGGTTGAAGATGAGGTCAAGCTGGCCCAGTACCTGCACAAGGGCCTGAGCGAAAACGGCCATGTGGTGGACCTGGCGCACGACGGCGTCGAGGGCCGGCGCCTGGCGCTGGGCGGTGACTACGACCTGGTGCTGCTGGATGTGATGCTGCCCGGCGTCGACGGCTTTGGCGTGCTGCAGGCCATCCGCCATGACGCCAGCCTCACCAGACGCAGCCTGCCGGTGCTGATGCTCACCGCGCGAGAGCGCGTTGAAGACCGCGTGCGTGGCCTGGAGCAGGGCGCCGACGACTATCTTGTCAAGCCGTTTGCCTTCAGCGAGCTGCTGGCCCGCGTGGGCGCGCTGCTGCGGCGTGGCCAGCAAGGCGGCGTGCAAGCCGCCACCGAGCTGCATCTGGCCGATCTGAGCGTCGATTTGCTCAGCCGCCGCGCCACCCGCGGCGCCGACCGGCTGGACCTGACCGCCAAGGAGTTCAAGCTGCTGGCGCTGCTGCTGCGCCGGCGTGGCCAGATCCTGTCGCGCACCACGCTGGCCGAGCAGGTGTGGGACATGAATTTCGACTCCGACACCAACATCGTCGAAGTGGCCGTGCGCAGGCTGCGCGCCAAGCTGGACGACCCGTTCCCGGCCAAGCTGCTGCACACGGTGCGTGGCATGGGTTATGTGCTGGAGGACCGGCAGTGACCGTGCTGTGCAGCCATTCCATCGCCCACCGGCTGTCGAAGAAGCTGGCGCTGTTCACCGCCATCGTCATCGGCCTGGTGTGCACCGCCAGCTGGTTCTCGATGGCGATGATGGTCAAGCAGCGCAATGCGCAAGACCTGGCGCTGCGCTGTGAGCTGCTGACCGACATCTTGACGCTGGAGGCGCGCAGCGGTGGTGAGGCCGCCGTGCTGCAGCGCCTGCGCAGCGACGCGCCGATGCGCGCCTCATCACGCCTGGAAGTGTGGCGTGGTGACGGCCAGCTGCTGTATGCCGATGCCATGACACCCGCGCTGCAAGGCTCGGAGCACCGGGTGGCGCATGATTTTTCAGTGCCCACGCCCGCTGGCATGCTGCGCGCCCGCCACACGGTGGACTACACCCGCAGCGCCATGCTGGGCGCGCGCTGGGCGGTGGTGCTGATCGTGGTGACACTGGCCGCCGGCCTGGTGGTGGCGCTGGGCGGCGGCTGGGTGGTGCGCCGCAGCCTGAAACCGCTGAACTCGCTGGCGGCGCAGACACGGGCCATCTCACCCCAGCACCTGGCGCAACGCCTGGTGCTGGCCGACCCGGCCGAAGAGTTGCAGCCATTCATCGGCCAGTTCAATGCGCTGATGGACCGCCTGCAGCAGGCCTACGGCCAGCTCGAAGCCTTCAATGCCGATGTGGCGCATGAGCTGCGCACGCCGCTGGCCACGTTGATGGGCGAGACCGAGCTGGCACTGTCGCGCGATCGCAGCCCGGCAGCACTGCGCGAGACGCTGCAGTCCAACCTGGAGGAGATGCAGCGCCTGTCGGCCCTGGTCAACGACATGCTGTTCCTGTCGCAGGCCGACCGCGGCGTGACGGCACGGCGCGGTGCGCCGATCAGCCTGGCCGGGCTGGCCGCACAAGTCAGTGAATTCCACGAGGCCACGCTGGAAGACGCCCATTTGGCGCTGCGCATCGAGGGTGACGCCACGCTGGCGGTGGACGAGCCGCTGGTCAAGCGCGCGCTGTCGAACCTGCTGGGCAATGCCACCCGCTTTGCCACGCCGGGCTCGACGGTGGTGATCGCCATCGAGGCGGCAAGCGCGTCGCAGCCGACATCGCAGGTGACAGTGGCAGTCCACAACAGCGGCGAGGCGATTGCGCCGGACGACCTGCCCAAACTGTTTGACCGCTTCTTCCGGGCCGACAGCGCGCGCTGCTGCGGCGTTGGTGAAAACCACGGCCAGCACCACGGCCTGGGCCTGGCCATCGTGGCGGCGATTGCCCGCATGCATGCCGGGCGCACGCTGGCCGATTGCGAGCGTGGCACCACCCGGGTGGGTTTCACGCTGGCGGCATAGGCGCGCCCGCGCTGGCAACGGCTACGCAGTTTCGCGCATGGACGCGGCGCACCCGCGCGCGACACTGTGCAGGTTCTCAGACCGCACAGGACCACCGATGGCCGACCAGGAATACACACCGGAAGACAAGCGTGACGAACTGCGCCGCGCGGCGCTGGAGTACCACGAGTTCCCCACCCCCGGCAAGGTGGCGATCGCCGCCACCAAGCAGATGGTCAACCAGCGCGACCTGGCGCTGGCCTATTCGCCCGGCGTGGCGGCTGCGTGCGAAGAGATCGTCGATGACCCGGCCAACGCCTGGCGCTACACATCTCGCGGCAACCTGGTGGCGGTGGTCACCAACGGCACGGCCGTGCTGGGGCTGGGCAACATCGGCCCGCTGGCGAGCAAGCCGGTGATGGAAGGCAAGGGCGTGCTGTTCAAGAAGTTCGCCGGCATCGACGTGTTCGACCTGGAAATCGCCGAGAACGATGTCGACAAGCTGGTCGACATCATCGCCGCGCTGGAGCCCACCTTCGGCGGCATCAACCTCGAAGACATCAAGGCGCCGGATTGCTTCTATGTCGAGCGCAAGCTGCGTGAGCGCATGAAGATCCCGGTCTTCCACGACGACCAGCACGGCACCGCCATCGTGGTGGGCGCCGCGCTGATGAACGGGCTGAAGGTGGTGGGCAAGACGATTGACCAGGTCAAGCTCGTCACCTCGGGCGCGGGTGCGGCGGCGCTGGCCTGCCTGAACCTGCTGGTCAAGCTGGGCCTGCCGAAGAAGAACATCATCGTCACCGACTTGGCCGGCGTGGTCTACAGCGGCCGCGTCGAGCTGATGGACCCGGACAAGGCCGAGTTTGCCCAGGACACACCGCACCGCACGCTGGCCCAGGCGATGGCCGGGGCCGATGTGTTTCTGGGCCTGTCGGCCGGCGGTGTGCTGAAGGCACCGGTGGTGGCCACCATGGCCGCCAAGCCGCTGATCTTTGCACTGGCCAACCCCAACCCGGAAATCATGCCCGAGGACGTGGCTGCGGTGCGCAGCGACGCCATCATGGCCACCGGCCGCACCGATTACCCGAACCAGGTCAACAACGTCCTGTGTTTCCCGTACATCTTCCGCGGCGCGCTGGATTCGGGCGCCACCACCATCAGCGCCGAGATGGAGATTGCCGCAGTGCACGCCATCGCCGAGCTGGCCCAGGCCGAGCAGGACGACAAGGTGGCCGCCGCCTACGTGGGCAGCACACTGAGCTTCGGGCCCGAGTACCTGATCCCCAAGCCCTTCGACCCACGTTTGATGATGAAGATCGCCCCGGCCGTGGCGCGTGCGGCCGCCGCCTCGGGCGTGGCGGCGCGGCCGGTCACTGACTTCGTCGCCTACGAAGAAAAGCTGCGCAGCTTCGTCTATGCCTCGGGCAATGCGATGAAGCCGATCTTCAGCCAGGCCAAGGCCGCCAAGCGCCGCAACGTGGCCTTTGCCGAGGGTGAAGACCGGCGCGTGCTGCGCGCGGTGCAGGTGGTGGTCGACGAAGGCCTGGCCCGGCCCTGGCTGGTGGGCCGCGCCAGTGTCATCACCGCGCGCATCGACAAACTCGGCCTGCGGCTCGCCGCCGGGCGCGACTACGAGATCGTCAACATCGACGACGACCCGCGTTACCGCGAGTACTGGAAAACCTACCACCTGCTCACCGAGCGCAAGGGCGTGACCGAGCAGTTCGCCAAGATCGAGATGCGCCGGCGCCTGACACTGATCGCCAGCATGCTGCTGCACAAGGGTGAGGTCGATGGCCTGATCTGCGGCACTTGGGGATCGACCCAGCAGCACCTGGGCCACATCGACCAGATCATCGGACGGCGCGCCGGCGTCAACACCTATGCCTGCATGAACGGGCTGATCCTGCCCGGGCGCCAGGTGTTCCTGGTCGATACCCACGTCAACTACGACCCCACCGCCGAGCAGCTGTGCGAGATCACCATCCTGGCGGCCGAAGAAATGCGGCGCTTCGGCGTGGAACCGAAGGCTGCGCTGCTGTCGCACAGCAGTTTCGGCTCATCGAACCAGCCGTCGGCGCTGAAGATGCGCGAAGCGCTGGCGCTGATCCAGCAGCGCGCGCCCTGGCTGGAAGTGGACGGTGAAATGCACGGCGACGCTGCGCTGGACGCCGAGCACCGCGCGGAGCTGATGCCCCGCAGCGCCCTCACCGGCGAGGCGAACCTGTTGGTTCTGCCCAACATCGATGCCGCCAACATCAGCTACAACCTGCTGAAAACAGCCGCTGGCGGCGGCATTGCCATCGGCCCGGTGCTGCTGGGGGCGGCCAAGCCGGCGCACATCCTGACACCGTCGGCCACGGTGCGCCGCATCGTCAACATGACAGCGCTGACCGTGGCCGACGCCAACGCCGCGCGCTGAGCATTACCGCCGGGCGGCCTTGCACAGCTTGCGCGGCGCCACCCGCGTACACCATTTTGGTGCGCGCCGCGGCCGGGCAGGGGGCATGCCCTGGAATCCGCATGTCAAGGCCTTGACAAAAGTCTAAGTCCCTGATTCGGGTCATGTTTCTGGATTGTGAGCGCCCACTCAATCACCGCAAACTTGCCCAATTTTGAGGCAACGGCTTGAGTTTTTCGGCCTCTTCCGATACCATCGGTCAGACAGATTTCAGGGTCATCCCGTGGAACCCGTGTGTGAGGACGGCCGGTCAGCAATTGGGATTCCCCTGCCAGCGCGGGGGGCTCGGTCGTCGGTTGGAACTGCTGCGGTTTGGGTGGTTTTGGCCGCGTTGTTGGTGGGTGCACCGGTGCAAGCCAGGGGTCCGGCGGACAACCTGGGCGCCGTGGCCCTGGCGGCACTGCCGGCTGAAGCCCGCCACACACACCGCTTGGTCCATGCCGGCGGGCCGTTTCCCTACCGCAAGGATGGCACGGTCTTTGGCAACCGAGAGCGCCTGCTGCCCAGGGCGCAGCGGGGGTTCTACCGGGAGTACACCGTGCCCACGCCAGGGTCGCAAGACCGGGGCGCCAGGCGTTTGGTGTGCGGGGGCAACCGCCCCACGGCGCCTGAAGCCTGTTTTTACACCGCCGACCACTACGCCAGCTTCAAGCTGATTGCGCAGTGAGCGGTTTTTGACCAGCCCCGTTGACCTTTTTTGATTCTGGAGGAACGTGACCATGCTGCTGCAGACCGTCCGTCCCAACATCGTGCAGGCCATCCGCGCCTACCGTGTCGAAGACCTGATGACCGCTGCCGAAAGCGCCGGCCAGCATTTTTTGTATGCCAACTTGACCGAGGCGCAGTCCAAACAGGACGTGCTCGACAAGATCGCCGAATCATTTCTGTTTCCGGCGCATTTCGGCAAGAACCTCGACGCGCTGTTCGATTGCATGACCGACCTGGTGCACCGCGCCGGCAGCCAGCCGGGATTTGTGGTTGTGCTGGAGCAATTGCCCGACAACGTGCGCTTTGACCGCGAGGCGCGCGAGCAGTTGCTCGACGTGTTCCGCGACGCGGCCGATTTCTGGGGCGAGCGGCGCATTGCGTTCCGCTGCTTTTATTCATTCGCGGTGTCGCGCGCCAATGAATCCAGCGCCTGGGAGCGGGTGGGCGAGGCCGCGCAAGAGCCGGTGAAGCCCGCGCCGAAGGCTGCGCCCAAGAACGGCGCCAACCCCAACTTCGGCATGAACATGCCAATGATGAGCAGCGCCTTCGACACCGCGATGTGGCTCAACGCCGCCTGATCTCGGCGTCTTGCGCGCGCAACGGCGGCCTTCGGGCCGCTTTTTCATGCCTGGTTCAGCCGGGCAGTGTCTGCGCCAGCGCCACGTATTCAGCCACCGGCACTTCTTCGGCACGGCGTTGCAGGTCGAAGCTGCCGGCAAAGCCTTGTTCACCCAGCCAGCGGCCGAGGCTGTGGCGCAGCAGCTTGCGACGCTGTGAAAACGCCACCGTCACCAGCGCCTGCAGCCGGGCTTCGTCCAGTTGGGGCGGCGTGGCCAGCGGCTGCATGCGCACGATGGCCGATTGCACCCGGGGCGGCGGGTCAAACGCAGTGGGCGGCACATCGAACAAGTGCTCGATGGCATAGCGCCACTGCAGCATCACGCTCAGGCGGCCGAAGTCCTTGCCGCCGGGCGCTGCGGCCATGCGGTCCACCACCTCTTTTTGCAGCATGAAGTGCTGGTCTGCCACCCGCGCCGCCACCGCCAGCAGGTGGAACAGGATCGGCGTCGAAATGTTGTAGGGCAGGTTGCCCACCAGGCGCAGCGGCGCGGCGCTGGCATCGGCGATGGCGCTGAAATCCACCGTCAGCACATCGGCCTGCAGCACCGCCACGCCCGGGCGCTGGCGCCAGCGTGCGGCCAGGTCGCGGTCAAGTTCGACCACCGTGAGCGCGCCGCAGCGCTCCAGCAGCGGCTGGGTGATCGCACCCAGGCCGGGGCCGATTTCCACCAGCGCCTGGCCCGGCCTGGGCGCGATGGCGCGCACGATCTGGTCGATCACCGCAGGGTCGACCAGAAAGTGCTGGCCGAAGCGCTTGCGCGCGGTGTGGGTCATTGACGGCGCCGAACGGCCGTCACAACGGCGGCTCGCGCAGCTCGATGTAGGCGCGCAGGCGCAGCTCCTTGGCCCAATCGGCGTAGGTGGACTCGAACTTGGCTTCGCGCAACTGGGCCCGCGCTTGTTCGCGCACATCCTTCGGGTCCAGTGTGGTGCTGCGCCGCTCGATCACCTGGATCAGGTGCACGCCAAACCGTGATGTCACCGGCGCCGAGATGCCGCCCGGCGCCAACCGGTTCATCGCTTCTTCAAACTCGGGCACAAAGCCGCCGGGCGAGGCCCAGCCCAGGTCACCGCCGGCGCTGGCGCTGCCGTCTTCGGAGACCTCACGCGCCAGGTCTTCGAACTTGCGCTGGCCACGCTCGATCAACGTGCGCAGCGCCTCCAGCCGGCGCTGCACCTGCGGCGCCTGGGCCGGGTCGGACAGGCGCAGCAGGATGTGGCGGGCGCGCGTCTGGGTCACCTTGAACGGGTCATCGCCCTGGCGGTCGACCACCTTCAGGATGTGAAAGCCCGCCGCGCTGCGCAGCGGTTGCGCCGTCACCTGGCCCACGGCCAGGCCCTTGACCGCCTCGACAAACAGGTCAGGCAATCGGTCAGCCGGGCGCAGACCCAGCTCACCACCGGCTTCGCGGTTGGCGTCTTCGCTGACTTCAAGCGCCAGCTTGCTGAAGTCTTCACCGGCGCGCAGCCGGGCCAGGGCCTGGTCAGCGCGCGCGCGGCGCTGGGCCAGCAGCTCGGCACTGGCACCGTCGGGCACGGTCACCAGGATTTGCGCCAGGTTCAGCTGCACCGCAGCGGCGGCCTGGCTGCGGCGCTCGTCGAGCGCGCGGTCGATGTCGGCGTCGGTGATGCGGATGCGCTGCAGCACCTCGCGCTCACGCACCCGCTCGACCATGATCTGGTCACGCAGATTGTTGCGAAAGCGCGCCAGGTCCATGCCGTCGGCGCGCAGCCGGTCACGCAACTGCGCCACGCTGATCTGGTTCTGCGCCGCGATGTTGGCAATGGCGCGCTCGATGTCGCCGTCATCGACCTTCTGGCCGCTTTCGCGCGCATGGGTGATCTGCACCCGCTCGTCGATCAACGCGTCCAGCACCTGCGCGCGCATGCTGGCCTCGTCGGGCAAGCGGGCGTTGTCGCGGCGGGCGTCGGCCACCACACGCTCCAGGCGCTGGTTCAGCTCGACGGCTGTCACCGCCTCGGTGTTGACAACGGCGACGATGAAGTCGGCGCTGCGGCTGGGTGTGCGGCTGGGTGTGCGGCTGGGGTTGCTGCCGGTTGTGCTGCCAGTTGTGCCACCGGCAGGCGACTGCGCCAGTGCAGCGCCACAGGACAGTGCGGCAACCAGCGCCATCGCCATGCTGCGCCGGCCGAAGATGAAGGGGATGTGCGTCATGGCTCGGGGTTGGAGGGCAGAGTGCCACGCGGCTCGCGCAGCAGCCGGTAGCCGGGCACATTGTCCTTCAAGGCCTGCAGCGGGTTGGACCCCAGGCGCGACAGGCCGACCAGCTCCAGCTGCAGCATCAGCCGGGTGGTTGCCTCGGCGCGGCCGGTGGACAGGCGCTCGGAGACGATGCGGGCGATCCAGCAACCGGTGTCGTATTCAGCGCCGATCAATGAATCGGTCAGGCGGCTGTCGCGCAGGCTGTAGTTCAGCCGCCCCACCATGTACAGCGTGCCGCCGCAGCCGCCGGCCGCGCCCACCGGCTGGGCCAGGCCCCGCCACACCGGCCACTGCCAGCCCAGCTCCATCTGCTCAGAGCCCGGCGTCACCTGGTTGGCCGACGCCCGCGCCAGCCGGTAGCCGGCCGACAGCGTGCGAAACGGCCCGCTCTGGTAGCGCACGCCAATGATCGAGCGCTCGACCCGCTGGCTGTCTGGGTTGTATTGCAGCGCGGCGTCCAGCCGCCACGGGTTGAAGACCGAGCTGCCACCCTCGACCAGCACATTCGAAAGGCGCTGCGTCAGCGCCGGGCCACTGAGCACCACACGCTGGTCGCGGAAGCGCAAGCGCTGCGCCAGGCTCAGGCGCAGCGTTTCAGCGCCGCTGCGCTCGTCGAGCAGCCGGGTGGTGAAACCGGCCGTCACCTGGTGGGCGTCACTGACCCGGTCGATGCCCGTGAACGCGTTGTCGGTGTAGATCGACACGGCGTTGAAGTCACGCTCGGCAGCGTCGAAGTTGGGCAGGCCTGACTGCGCCCGGTACGGCGTGTTGACGTAGAGCAGGCGTGGCTCCAGCGTCTGGCGCTGGGTTTGGCCCAGCCAGGTGGCGTCACGTTCGAGCACCAGGCCGGCGTCCACGCTCAGCGTCGGCAGCACCCGGCTGGCGCGCCGGCTGGGCAGGCCGGCCTGGTCGATGCGGTAGCTGGCGGCATTGACCGACAGCCGTGGTGTCAACCAGGCGCCGGGCCAGGTCAAGGGCAGGCTCAGCTGGCCCAGCGCATGCCAGCGCCAACCGGTGGGCGCGGTGGGGTCGGCCGTGCCCGCCGTGCGGGTGAAGTGGTTGACCTCGGTCTCCAGCGCGGCCTGCAGGCCCGCCGGCAGCAGCGGGGCAAAGCGCAAGCCCAGCTGCGGGCTGCGTTGGTAGGGCGCGGTGATGCGGTCGTCGCCGACACCGGTTTGCAGCACCTGCCAGCGCTGCACCCGGGCATACGCTGACAGCGGCCCCAGCGCGGTGGGCAGCACGCGCTGCAGCGTCACATCCTGGCCCAGCAGGCGCGGCGTTGTCGATGGCACGAGCTGCGGAAAATCCTTCCAGTAGTTGTCGTCCGACACCCGCTGCACATTGGCGCTGTAAGTGGTGCTGCGGCCCAGCCAGCCTGCGCCATGCACCTCCCAGGCATTGCGGCTGCGGCCTACGCTGCGGTCCTGCGGCAGCAGGTGCAGGCGCAGGCGGCCGTTGTGGCGCTCTTCGAGGTAACGAAACTCACTGTCCAGCGCCAGGCCGCGCCGGGTCAGCACGGTGGGGGTGAAGGTGGCGTCGCGGTTGGGGGCGATGTTCCAGTAGTAGGGCAGGCCCAGCTCAAAACCGCTGCGGCTGTCCAGGCCCACGGTGGGCGGCAGCCAGCCGCTCTTGCGGTCGTCGGTCAGCGGAAAGCTCAGCACCGGCAGGCCCAGGATCGGCACGCCGAGAAACTGCAGCACCGCGCCTTCGGCAATGCCTTCATTGGCCTCGAAATCCAGCTTCACCCGGTCAGTGCGCAGCAGCCAGTCGGGCGCGCCACCGCCCTCACGCGGGCAGCTGGTGTAAATGGCGTTGTAGGCGCGTGAGCGTTGGCTGTCGAGAAAGTCGATGCGCTCGGCGCGGCCGCCGGCGCCAACCCGGTCGAACTGGAACTCAGGCTGCAGGAAGAAGCCCTCGAAGCGCTGCACCTGCAGTTGCAGCTCGGTGCCGCTGTAGCGCACGCCGTCGCGGCCGACCACGACCTTGCCACGCGCCAATGCGGTGTCGCTGGCGCTGTCGTAGCGCAGGTTGTCGGCCTGGATCAGTGTGCCGGCGCGGCGGAATTCAACGCTGCCGCTGGCCACTGCGTCCAGGTCGGGCCGCACCGTCAGGCTGTCGGCGCGCAACACCAGCGGCCGCTGGCGCATTGCATCGCCGCTGCCAGCCGGCGCCAGCGACGTGCTGGGCTGCAACGTGGTGGGTTCGGCAGCACGGCCTGGGCTGCTGAACAAGGCGGCAGCCGTCAACGCCAGCAGCGCAGGGGAGCGGTTCATAGAATCGGCCGGATTATGTCGTCTGCCCCATTGCACGCTGCTGCGCCAGCCGCAGCACCCACCATCACA